>JAPLOT010000340.1 GCA_026400595.1 Alphaproteobacteria bacterium
CACGCCCGAGTTCTCTGATAGATTTCCAGACCCCAGCGCGGCCCTCCCCGCAAGGGATCGGGAGAAAGTTGTGGCGCTGTCTGGCTTCACGCTGCTCTAGAGAGCGCCGCCTTCGGCAAGCTTCATCAGCGACGCGAGTTCGTCGGCCTCGGCGGCCGGCTTGTCCCAGCGGATGCGCGCGATGCGCGGAAATCGCATGGCGAGTCCCGCCTTGTGGCGCGACGATTTCTGGATCGCGTCGAAGGCCACCTCGAAGACGAGCCGCGGTGTCACCGCGCGCACCGGGCCGAAGCGCTCCAGCGTGTTGTCGCGCACGAAGCGGTCGATCTGCTTGAGCTCGGCATCGGTGAATCCCGAATAGGCCTTTCCCACCGGCACCAGCACCCGCGCCCCGTCGCGCTCGGCCCAGACACCGAAGGTGTAATCGGAATAGAAGGACGAGCGCTTGCCAGCCCCGCGCTGGGCATAGATCAGCACGCAATCGGCGGTGAGTGCCTGGCGCTTCCACTTGTACCAGAGTCCCTTCGGGCGGCCCGCGACATAGGGGCTGTCGCGCCGCTTCAGCATGAGTCCCTCGATCCCTGCGCTGCGCGTGTCTTCCCAGATGCGGCGCAGCGCCTCCTTCGAGTCCGGCTGCACAAGCTCCGACAGGTCGGTGCCACGCGGCTGCATCGGCCGATGCCAGTCTTCCCGCCGCCGGCGCCGATCGGCAAGGGAGAGGGGGCGCAGATCCTCGCCGCCAAGCTCCAGCGCATCGTAGAGACGCACATGGACCGGATACTTCGTCATCATGGAGCGGGTGACGCTCTTGCGGTTCAGCCGCTGCTGCAGGTCGGAAAAGGGCGCCACCGCGCCGTCGCGCATCACCAGGAGCTCGCCATCGAGCACTGCATCGAAACGCCAGTCCGAGACCAGATCAGGAAAGCCCCGGGTGATGTCGTCGCCGCTGCGCGAGAAGAGCCGCATCTCGCCGCCACCGCCCGAGACCTGCACGCGAATGCCATCCCACTTCCACTCCACCGCCATGGCGGAAGGATCGAGCGACGGCCAGTCCTCGTCCTCCAGCGGATGCGCCAGCATGAGCGGACGAAACACCGGCACCAGCGACTTCGGCGGTGCCTCCGCCCTGCCCTCGAGCCAGTCGAAGAGCGGCGCGTAGGGTGGCGTGAGCCCATGCCAGAGTTCCTCGATCGCCTCGACGGGCTTGCCGAAGGTTTCGGCCAGGGTCACCCGCACCAGGCGGGCCGAGACTCCAACGCGCGGCGCTCCGCTCAGGAACTTCAGCAGGGCCCAGCGGCCGGTGGCATCCAGCCGGTCAAGCCAGTGCGCCAGCTGCCGTGCCTGTTCGGCGCTGCTCAATCCATCAAGCGCGCGGACGATCTCGCCAAGACCGGGAACGGGTTCTCCTGGCGCATGTCCCTCCCAGATCAGCGACAGCGTCTCGGCCGTGTCGCCGACATAGTCGCGCGACAGGCGGAAGAGCTCGGGATCGAAATGGCGGCCGGCGAGTTCGCCGAGAACCCGGCGCAGCGGGAAGGACAGCGGCAGTCCGTCGCTGAGGGCCGCCAGGGCATAGCCGCGATCGGGATCGGGTGCCGCGCGGAAGTATTCGCCAAGCAGGCGCTGCTTGCCCAGGCGCGAGGGCGTGTAGACGAGACGGTCGAGGAGTGCGGCGAAGTCCTTCATTCGGCGTCATCCTCGCGGCCGACCAGCGCCAGCGCCCGGGCCTTCAGCCCCATCTGCGTGACGGCATGCACCAGCGCCTCCTCGCGGCCATGGGTCACCCAGATCTCGCCGGCTCCGGTCTCGCGGATGGTCTGCAACAGTTCGGGCCAGCCGGCGTGATCGGAAATCACCAGCGGCAGTTCCACCCCGCGCTGGCGCGCGCGGCCGCGGATGCGCATCCAGCCCGAGGCAAATCCGGCAAGCGGTTCGGCAAAGCGCTGCGACCAGCGGTCGGCGACGGAAGACGGCGGGCAGAGGACGATCTCGCCCGCGAGGCTGTCCTTCGATTCCGTGACGGACGGCACGGGTCCGAGGTCGATGCCGCGCCTGACATAGTAGTCGGTCATGTTGCGCAGGGCGCCATGCAGCCACACCGGTCTGTCATATCCCGCCTGCCGCAGCAGCGCGACGAGGCGCTGGCATTTGCCAAGCCCGTAGACGCCCACCAGATGCGTGCGCTCGGGAAAGATACGGAGCGAGGCGAGGAGCTTTGCCACCTCGCCTTCCGGCGGTTCGTGACGGAAGACCGGAAGAGCGAATGTCGCCTCGGTGACGAAGAGATCGCAGGGCACGACCTCGAAAGCATCGCAGGTGGGATCGGGCTGCCGCTTGTAGTCGCCCGAAATGACGGCGCGCTGACCCTGATGATCGATGACCAGTTGTGCTGCGCCGAGGATATGGCCGGAAGGCCGCAGCGATACGGTGACGCCGCCAATCTGGAGTGTCTCGCCATAGGCGAGCGATTGAAACGATCCCGCCGCGCCTGCGCCAAGCCGCAGCTTCATGATGGCGATGGTATCGGGGGTCGCCAGCACTGCGCCGTGCCCGGGCCGCGCATGGTCGGAATGGCCATGCGTGATGATGGCACGATCGACCGGCGCGTGCGGGTCGACATGAAATCCGCCAGGCAGGCAATGGAGACCCGAAGCGTCGGGCCTCAGCCAGCTCTCGAAAGGTGGTGAACGCGGCATGCCGCCTGAATGTGGCGATGCCTGCGCGACGCCGCAAGAAGAACGGGGAGGCCTTGATGGCGCTCCCCGTCTAATTCGTGGTGCCCGGGTACGCAGTACAGGATCCCGGTCCTCGATCGGCGCGTGCCCCGCTCGGGTCCGCTCACCATGTCTGCATGATGGGGCAATGGAGTTTCCAAAGAGTTTCGTTCAGGAAAAAAATCATTAATGGGTCGTTTACAGCCTGTTCCGTCAGGAACCATTCACGGCCGGCTGAAGCCATAGATCGATGAATCCGGTGAGCCAGCGCTTCACGGGGGCATCATGCAGCAGATTGGCATGAAGATGTGCCGCGGCGGGTTGCGCGCCAGGCATCACGAATCGATGGGCGCCGAGAACCGTCCAGCGGTGCATCGTGTGGCGCGTCACTTCCGGATGGAACTGGATGCCCCAGGCCGCGCTTCCGTAGCGGAAGGCCTGATTTTCGAAGGTCTCGCCGGTCGCGAGGCGCTCGGCCCCATGCGGCAATGAAAAGCCCTCGCGATGCCAGTGATAGACATGTTCGGGCCACGGTCCCAGCATCTTGCCCGGTGGCTCGGGCCGGATCGGGTAATATCCGATCTCGACCGCGCCGTCGGGATGCGGGCCAACCGTTCCTCCCAACTGCCTGGCCAGCATCTGGGCACCCAGGCACACGCCCAGGAATGGCTTCTCCTCCTTGAGGGCTATGCCGATCCAGTCGATCTCGCGCGCAATCCAGTCGTCAGGGTCATTGGCGCTCATCGGGCCGCCGAAGATCACGGCACCGTCATGCTCGGCAAGGGTCTCCGGCAAAGCCTCGCCAAGGCACGGCCTGCGGATGTCGAGGTGGTAGCCGCGCCGCACCAGTTCATGGCCGATCCGGCCAGGTGTGGAGGCTTCGGAATGGACGATGATGAGAATCTGCCGCGTCATCGAGCATTGCTCTTGCCACGATTTGCACGGCGCCGTCGAGTGGGCGATGGGCAAAGGATCACAGCGGCGCCGAGGATGGCCCACCCTGCCGCGTGCGGTTCTCGAGCGCGATGACCGCGAGACCCGCGAGCATGATCAGCGCCATGCCCGCGATGGCCAGCGCATTCGGCACCTCGTTGAAGATGAGCAGGCCGGAGAGACCGGCCCAGATCATGAAGGAGTAGTTGAAGGGTGCCACAACCCGCGCCTCGCCGATGCGGAAGGCGAGGAAGACGAAGAGGTGCCCGCACATCAGGAAGAAACCGGCAATGGCCATGAGCCAGGCATGGCGGATGGTCGGCGCGACCTGCGTTTCGAAAGCGAATGAACCGACCGTGGCGCAGAGCATCACGATGAGAAGCGTGGAGAAGGTCACGATCAGCGCCGGCGTGCCGGGCGGCACCTTGCGCGTGACGATGTCGCGTCCGGCTGCGCCAAGTGCCGTGAAGAAGCCCAGGATGGCCATGGGCGAGGCGGCTTCGGTTCCGGGCTGCGCCACCAGCAGGGCGCCAGTGATCCCAACGCCGATCAGCGCCAGGCGCAGCATGCCGATGCGGTCGCCGAAGAACAGCCAGATGCCGAGCAGCACCAGGAGCGGCGCGATCTGCGCAATGGCCGTGATGTCGGCAATCGGCATTTCGTTCAGGGCCAGGATGAAGCTCAGGATGGCGAAGACTTCGCAGAGCGAGCGCAGCGCCACCCAGCGATTGAAGACCTTGGGCAGGTCCCGGCCATGTCCGAGGATCAGCAGGATGGGCAGGCACCAGAGACAGGCCGCGATGCCGCGCATGATCAGAACCTGCAGCGGCGGTGCATCGGACAGTGCCAGCTTCATGCAGCTGTCATTGGCAACGAAGGCGCCCGTCGCCAGCAGCATCGCGCCGATACCGCGGAGATTGGACTGTTCAGCCATCAGGAATCCGGAGATGAGGTTGCCGGACCTCCCTACAGGCCGCGCCTCAACTTGGCAAACGAACCCTGCTCAGGACGCAAGGCTGACCGGTATCTTGATGTAGTGGACGCCATTGGCATCCGCCGGCGGCAGCTTGCCGGCCCGCATGTTCACCTGGATCGAGGGCATCAGCAGCACCGGTGCCGAGAGCGTGGCATCGCGGGCCTGGCGCATGACCACGAACTGGTCCTCGCTCACGCCGTCGTGGACATGGATGTTGTGCGCCAGCTCGTCGCCCACCGTGGTTTCCCAGGCATAGTGATCGCGCCCGCCCTTGGGCAGGTAGTCGTGGCACATGAAGAGGCGCGTCTCCTTCGGCAGCGACAGCAGGCGGCGAATCGAACGATAGAGGGCGCGGGCATCGCCGCCGGGAAAATCGGCGCGCGCCGTGCCGTAGTCCGGCATGAACAGCGTGTCGCCGACGAAGACCGGGTTGCCGATCTTGTAGGACACGCAGGCCGGCGTATGGCCGGGCGTGGCGATGACTTCAATGGTGAGATCTCCCATCTGTAGCCGGTCGCCATCCTTCACCAGCCTGTCGAATTCCGAGCCGTCGCCGGAGACGTCGAGGGCATTGAAGACCGGCCGGAAAATTTTCTGGACCTCACGGATGCGCTCGCCAATGACGACCTTGGCGCCGGTCTTCACCTTGATGTATGGCGCGCCGGAAAGATGATCCGCATGAACATGGGTTTCGAGAACCCAGTCGATGGTCGCCCCCAGTACCGTGGCCCGGTCAATGATCCGGTCGGCGGATTTCGCGCTGGCCTTGCCGGTGCGCTGGTCGTAGTCGAGGACCGGGTCGATCACGGCGGCGCGGCGCGTCTGCGCATCGACGACCAGATAGCTGACCGTGTTGGTCGGTTCATCGAAGAATGCCTCGACAAGGGCTGCAGCGACCATGGCGACCTCAAAGACTGTTGACTTCGCGATCATATATTAGTAAGGCCTAATTTAACAAGTTCTATCTTGGACCACCATGACAGCCCTCCTGATCGACAAGTCCATTTCCGAACTCGAAGTTTCAGCCACTGAAGCGGCGGGCGTCCTGAAGTCGCTTTCCAACGAGAAGCGGCTGATGATTCTCTGCAAGCTGCTCGAGGAAGGCGAAATGAGCGTGCTGCCCATCGCCGAGGCGGTGGGCCTTGGCCAGTCGGCGCTGTCGCAGCATCTTGCCCGCATGCGCGCCGAGAAGATCGTCGATTTCCGCCGCGACGGGCAGACGCTCTACTACCGCATCGCCGATCCCAAGGTGGCGCAGCTGCTGAAGTCTCTCAAGGCCATCTTCTGCTGAGTGCCGGAGCAACACCGTGTCCATTCGCCATATCGACGCCCGCGAAGCCAAGCGCCTTGTTGATGGCGGCGCGATCCTGATCGACGTCCGTGAGCCCGGCGAGCATGCCGACGAGAGTATTCCCGGCGCGCGGAATCATCCGCTCTCCGCCATCACCCAGTCACCGCCGGACCCGGCGCTGCAGACGGTGATCTATCATTGCAAGTCCGGCGGACGCACGCGGATGGCCTCATCGGCGCTGAGCCGCTGCAGTTCCGCCGACTCCTACATCATGGACGGCGGCATCGAAGCCTGGAAGGCGGCCGGCTACCCGGTCAGGCGCGGCTGAGATCCAGCGTGAGGAACACGCTGTTGGGATCGGGCCTGTAGGACCCGAAAGGCGGGCAGTCGACGAAGCCGTGCGCCCGGTAGAGCGCCACTGCGGGGCGGAAGTAGTCGAAGGATCCGGTCTCGAGGCTCAGACGTGCCAGGCCCTGGCTTCGGGCATCGGCGATGATATGGCGCAGCATGGCGCCGGCGATGCCCCGGCGCCGCGCGGCTTCCGCCGTGTGCATCGACTTCACCTCGCCATGTCCCGGCGCGATGCGCTTCAGCGCGCCGATGCCAAGCAGCGTGTCCCCGTCCCAGGCCGCCCAGAAATTCACCTCCGGCAGCTGCAGGCCCGAAAGGTCCACGGCATGCGCGCTGCCCTTGGGCGTGACCGCATGGCAGGTGGTGAAGTGATGATGCAGAAGGCCGGTGACGCGCGGGTCGCCAAAGTCGCCGGGGATGATGCGGATCATCGGATGGTCTCGCCCGTCAGAGAATGAACAGCAGATAGCGTGCACCGATCCCGGCGCGGGTTTCGAAAAGGCTGGCACCGAAGAGCTGGTAGCGCAGGCAGTCGCCCGCCTCCAGATCATGACGGCGTCCCTCGATTGTCAGGTCCAGCGCGCCGTCCATCATCACCAGGTGATGCTCGAGGCCGGGCCGCGGCGGCCGCTCATAGGCGATGCTGACACCGGGCGGCAGCCGGCCTTCGATCACTTCGCCGGCGAGGCCACCCGCGGGCGGCGAGACGGACCGGCGCGCGAAGCCGGTTTCGGGATCATGCCATACCGGCTGGCCGCCGCGCCGGACGAGAGGTGCGAAGGCGTCTTCGGCCATCACCATGAGGCGCGAGACGGTGAGTCCATAGGCGGCGCAGAGCTTGCCCAGCACCGTTGCCGTTGCGCTGACCTCGGCATTCTCGAGACGGGAAAGCGTCGCACGGCTGACGCCGCTGCGCCGTGCCAGCTCGTCAAGCGACCAGCCGCGCCCGCCACGCAGCCCGCGCAGACGCTCGGCAATGCGATGATCGATGTCGGGGACAAGAGTGGTTTCGCTTCCCATATTTGAGAGAATATCTCTCAGTTGTAGGGAGTCAAGTACCGGCCGCTTGCGCAATTTTATTGCGTATTTTTGCAGAACCCGATTCCTTCCTTGCGCGGCGCCCCTCAATCTGCGATAAAGCAATAGGACAGTATCACTGTCCTTTCGTGGTGAATTTCAAGGCGAGTGGACCCGGATGTTCCGGAATACGACCACAAAGATCCTGAAAGCGGCGGCCAAACCGGCTGTCGACACCGCGCGCATGCCCCGGGCGACTCTCCGTAAAGCGTCGTAAGGGCAGGCCCGGACACCGACGAAGGTGCCGCTGGTCTGACCTCCGAACCGGGCACGGGACCCTCAGGGTCTCCCCCTCACGAGACAGGCACGGCACAACACGATCCTTCACAGGCTTCCACCGGGAGGCATGTGAGACAAGGCTGGGGAACGGAAGAAGAAGGAGTTGGCCATGAACATGCACATGCTGCCAGAGGGGCTTCCCGAAGCGCACGGTCTCTATGATCCGCGCAACGAGCACGACGCCTGCGGCATCGGCCTCATCGCCAACATCCACAATGCCAAGAGCCATCGCGTGGTGGCCGACGGACTCTCCATCCTCAAGAACCTCGAGCATCGCGGCGCCGTGGGTGCCGACCCCATGGCCGGCGACGGCGCCGGCGTCATGATCCAGATCCCGCATGGCTTCTTCACGGAAGAGGCCAAGCGTCTCGGCTTCGAACTGCCGGGGCCGCAGCACTACGGCGTGGGACAGCTCTTCATGCCGCGCGAACCGGTCTATCGCCAGGACATCGAGCGCATCTGGTGGGAAACGAGCCGTGAGGAAGGCCTGAAGGTTCTGGGCTGGCGC
>JAPLOT010000011.1 GCA_026400595.1 Alphaproteobacteria bacterium
GCGCGGTCGCCGGCCATGGTGCCGACGGCAGGCGCGGTCGACACCTCGTACTGGTTGATGCCGTATTCCGGTTCGATCGTCTGGGGTTCGAGTCCGGCCAGCGACAGGGCTTCCGCCAGCGCGCCGGTGAAGCCGGCCGCAACGCGCATGGCTTCGAGCGAGAACGGTGTGGCGGGGGGAAGGTCGGGACCGGAAAGCAAGAACTCGTGCTCGAAGGCAGCCGTGAAGCGCAGGCCCGTCTCTGCCTCGAAATCGCCGAGCGCCTTCTTCATGAAGCCGCGCGTGCAGCATTCCCAGTTCGTGCCGTCGTTGGCATTCGAATCGCACATCAGGACGTGGAAGGCCGGCGTGCCTGGCCACAGGTCAAGCCGCACTTCGGTCTCGGCATTTGGCGTCTGCCGCACCTCCATCATCGGACCCCAGGGGTTGTCCGCAATGTCGTCGAAGGGCGTCAGCGCCTGACCGGCCACGGCCCATCCCAGGCCCTTCGCCATTCGTTTCGACAGATCGTTCGCAGGTACGCCGCGGCAGCGCGTGATGCCCACATAGTCGCTCCAGCAGAGATAGGCGACGTCGGTTGATGATGTACTCATCCTGATCTCCAAGACTCCGGTCAGGCGGCGGCCGACTGTGACAGCGCTTCGATCTCGGCAATCATCTCGTCGGTCGTCCGCGTCCGGCAGTAATGGCCGCGCATCTGGTCGATCGAAACGTCATGGCGTCGCTGCTCGACGGCAGCGCAGGCATCCTCGATCTGAGTCACCATGAAGCCGCGGTCGGCGGCATCGCGGATAGCGCATTCCACGCATTGATCCGTGCAGATGCCGTAGATGACAAGGTATTCGACGCCGAGGTTTCGCAACACATACTCGATGTTGGTGGAGTTGAAGATTCCCGACGCTGTCTTGGGAATGACAATGTCGTTGGGCTCGGGCCCCACCTCGGCGATCACCTTCGCCTCCCACGAGCCCTTCGGGCAAAAGAGCTTGGAGATCTTGTGATCGAGGCTGCGGTCGCGTCCGTCCAACGTGTAGCTCTCGATCGTCGTGTAGATGACCTCGACGCCCGCCTTGCGGGCCGCCGCCTGAAGTCGCCTTTGGTTGGGGATCAGCTGCGTCTCGATCTTCTCCATGATCGCCAGATAAGGTGCCTCCGGCGAACCCGCTACGCGTGCTCTGGTCATGCGTTCCGGACTCCACTCGGCGTTCTGCATGTCGATCGAAAGAAGCGCCGTCTTTGCCAGTTCGATGGGGCGCTCGCGATAGGCTCCACCCGCGGCGTCGACGGCAGGAATCGAGGGAAGTCGCATGTGTCTGGTCCTTTCAGGAAAGCTTCGGGATACTAGCGTCTCGTCGCAGGTTTTCCAGCATGGCCATGCGCCGGCTGGCCTGGGTTCCCAATCTTCTGACGAGTCGCGCAAGCATTGCATCGGTCGCTGCGATGGCCACCGCCAGCGTTTCAAGCGGCGAGGTGCATTCCACGGTGACTGGCACGACAACGTCGGCAATGTCGGCAACAGGCGAGAGATCGAGATCGGTGAACAGCACGAGTTTCACGCCACGCTGTTTCGCGGCCTGGCAGAAGGCGATGGTCTCGGGCTGGTAACGGCGGAAGTCATAGGCCACCAGAACGTCACGCTTCACGAAGTCGGCGATGCGATCCTCGACCAGGCCGGAGGCCTGGGGTGCCAGCACGTGGATCTCGCCGCGCAGGCTGGTCAGTTGAAACGCCGCATATTGCGCTGCCGCCGAACTCCAGCGCCCGCCAAGCAAGTAGATCCGCGCCCTGGCGTTTCCCAGCAGGTCCGCGGCCTTGTCCAGAGCGCGCTGCGTCGGCGCGTTCAGCAGTTTCTTCAGCGACTCGGACATGTGTCCGACCATCAGGCGATCCATGTTCGAACTCTGCGCAGGCTTGCTCTGATGCTTGCGGAACAGCGCCAGCGGTGAGACTTCGTTGTCCTGTACCTCGAGCCGGATGGCACGCTGGAAATCGGCGAAGCGCTTGAAGCCGAGCCGCTTGACGAAACGCGTGACGGTCGAGGCGCTGACCCCCGACTGGTGGGCGATATCCTCGATGCCGCCCAGTGCGCTCACCGGATACTTCTCCAAGATGGAACGTGCCACGCGGGTGTCGCTGGCGCTGAAGTCGCTGAGGTGCCGGTCGATGAGCGATCGCACGGTCATGGCGCTAGCTGCGATTGACGTTCTGCGCTGGCCACAAGCCATCCGGCCGCAGCACCAAGAGCCCGATGATGATGGACAGGGAAATGGCTTCGCGGTAGGGCGCGACCGATTCCGGCAGATAGCCCTGCAGGAATACCTCGACCGCGCCGACGACAAAGCCGCCCAGCACGGCGCCGGAAAGGGAGCCCAGCCCACCCAGCACGGTGGCGATGAAGGCTTTGAGGACGGGTGCTGCTCCCATCAGGGGATCGACCGACCCGCGCTGCGCCACCCAGAGCACCGCCGCCACGCCTGCCAGTGCGCCCGAGATGGCGAAGGCGAGGGCCACGACGTGATTGGCCTTGATGCCGACGAGCCGGACGACCGGGAAATCTTCCGCCGCAGCCCGCATGGCCACGCCCAGCGTCGTGCGGGTGAGGATGACCGAGAGCGCAACCAGTGAGACCGCCACCACAATGATCGAGATCAGCGACATCACGCTGATGGTGAGGAAGCCCATGTTGATGCTTCCCGACATCCAGGCGGGCAGCACGATGGGAACCGGCCGGGCCGATATGCCGTTCTGGAAGAGCACCTTGACGATCTCGCTGACCGCAAATGAGGTGATCAGCAACGAGGTGACGCTCGCGCCGCGCATGGCGCGGAAGGCGATCCGTTCCATGGCGACGGAAGCAAGCATCGCGACGGTGATGCCGAGAATGATGGCCGCGACAACCGGAACCGACGAGAGCAGGGCAAGCCAGATCGCATAGCCCGCGATTGTCATGACCTCGCCGTGTGCGAAGTTTATCAGCCGCACGATGGAGAAGACCACCGCGAGCCCAAGGGCCAGCAGCGCATAGATGCCGCCGAGGCTGATCGCATTGACGCACTGCTGAAGGAAGACTTCCATGGTTCACGCCGCCAGATAGGCGTTGGTGACGTCGCTGTTGTGCAGCAACTCGACACCTGTGCCGGAAACAACGATGTGGCCGTTGGCGAGAACGATGCCGCGATCGGCGATCTGGAGCGACATCGGAACGTTCTGCTCGACCAGCAATATGGTAAGGCCCTCCTTGCGCATTGCGGCGATCAGGTCGAAGACCTTCTCCACCATTTGGGGCGCAAGACCGAGCGAGGGCTCATCGAGAAGCAGCAGCTTCGGCCGTGCCATGAGGGCGCGGGCGATGGCCAGCATCTGCTGTTCGCCTCCCGACAGGAGGCCGGCCTTCTGCCGCGCGCGCTCCCCCAGGATCGGAAAACGCTCCTCCATCTCCTTCTGGAGCTGCTGGCGTTCCGCGGTGCTGCCATGGGCGGCGCCGCCGAGCCACAGGTTCTCCGCTACCGTGAGGCTCGCGAAAATGCGCCGGCCTTCGGGCACCAGCCCGATGCCGGCGCGCGACAGGGTCTCGGGCGGCAAGCCGGAGACCGGCTTGCCGTCATAGGTGATGCGGCCGGCGAAGGGTTTCACCAGCCCCGCGATGGCGGCGAGCGTAGAGCTCTTGCCGGCGCCATTGGCGCCAAGCAATGCGAAGACCTCGCCACGATTGACGGTGAAGTCGATGCCGCGAACGGCCTCGATCGGCCCGTAGCGCACGACAAGTCCCTCTACGCTCAGCATACGTCAGGCTCAGGGCTTCGGCATGGTCGCCGGATCGGCGAGCTGCCGGCGGATGAAGGTCTTCTGACCATTCTCGATCTTCGCCAGAACGACCGCGCGCAGCGGCATGCGGTCGGTGCCGGCGAAGGTGAAGTTGCTCATGTTGCCGGGCGAATCCTTGAGGTTTGCCAATGCGTCACGCACCGCTTTGGGATCGCTGGAGCCTGCAGCCGTCACAGCGGCGTCGATCATCAATGCGATGTCGCAACCGTTCACCACGTAGTTTGTGTCAGCCTCCATGCCGGTGGCGGCCTTGAACCGGGCGTTGAAATCCGCATGCTTCGAACCCGGCTCGGGATAGCCGCCCGAAGTGTGGACGATGCCGTTGACCACATCGCCCAGGCCGCGCACCGTCGGCGTGTCGAGCACGTCGGCACCCATCACCGGTGTCGTCACACCCGCGCCGCGCAGCGCCTTGATGAAGGCCGGGAAGTCCGGCTCCCAGGCCCAGGTGGCGATGACGTCGGGCTGCGGGTCGAGCGCCTTGATGGTGGTGACGATGGCCGAGAAGTCGGGCTGGTTGAGAGTGAAGGATCCCTCGCCGATGACCTTGCCGCCCTTCGCCTCGAAGACCTGGCCGAAGTATTCCGGGCCCTTCATCGTGTAGGACGAGTCGGGCGACTTCAGGAGCCAGGCGGTCTTGTATCCGAGTTCGGCGGCATAAGCACCGAGCACGGCGGCCTGCTGGTTGTCGCCGGGATAGCTGCCGAACACGAACTCGCCGACCGACGTGAGGATGGGGGCCGTGCCGGCGAAGGTCATGGTCGGAATGCCGGCGGGGCTGGTGATCTGGCCCATGGCCATCGTCGGGTCACCGTCGGCCGGCGACACGATGAAGTTCACCTTCTTGTCGGCGAACTCCTGGGCCACCTTCACGGCTTCCGCCGTGTCGGAGCGCGTGTCACGCACGTCGATGACGGCCTTGTACTTGCCGCCCAGGCCACCCTTTGCGTTGATCTCGTCGATGCAGAACTTGAAGCCTGCGTAAGACGGCTGGTCATAGGTGGCGAGCCAGCCCGACTGTGCTGCCGTCACGCCGATCACGAAATCTTCGGCCAGGGCTGGCGCGGCGAGCAGGGTCGTGCCGAATAGGACGGCGGCGAGTTTGGCTGTAAGCTTGGTCATCATGTCGTCTCCCTCTGGTTTGTTACGGCGCCTGCCTCCTGTTCCCGTTCTGCAGACACGCGGGAGGCGCGCGTGCCGGTATAGGCTTCTATGACGGCCGGGTTCTTCTGCACCCCGGCCGGCGTGTCTTCGGCGATGAGGCGGCCGCGGTTGAGAACCACGACATGATCGCACATCGACATGATGAACTTCAGATCGTGGTCGATCAGCAGCAGGCCCAGCCCGCGTGAAAGGGGCAGGCCCTTCAGGCGGCGCGCAAGGTCTTCGGTCTCTTCGGGGTTCATGCCGGCGGCCGGCTCGTCGAGCAGCAGAAAGCGCGGCTGGGCAGCCAGGGCGCGTGCGATCTCGAGCCTGCGCCGTGCGCCATAGGCGAGGCTGTCGGCGCGTTTCTGTCCGGCGCCATCAAGGCCGACAAAGGCGAGCTCGCGCTCCGCCGTGGCCAGGGCGGAGCCGAGACCGGCTCCTCTCGCCAGAGCGGCCACGGCGACATTCTCGCCCGCGCTGAGGCCGGTGAAGAGTCGGATGTTCTGAAAGGTTCGCGACACGCCGGCCCGTGCGACGGCGTCGGGCGCCAGCGCGCCAATGTTCAGGCTGCCGATAGATACCGTGCCCGAGGTGAGCGGATAGAGGCCGGAAATGGCGTTGACGAGCGTCGACTTGCCGGCGCCATTCGGCCCGATGAGGCCGGTGACCTGGCCGCGCCGGATGGCGAAGCTCACATTGTCCACCGCCGTGAGGCCGGCAAAGGTCTTTACCGCGTTCTCGATACGCAAGGGCTCCGTTCCGGCGGCGGTTTCGCGGTCTGGCGCCTGCGGCAGGCCTGGCCTGCCGAACCAGCCCTGCGCGAACTCGGCATGGCCGACGATCCCGGCCGGCCGCAGCCACAGCACCAGCAGCATGGCAAGGCTGACACCGACGATCGGCACGCCGAAAATCTCGGGAACATGAATTGGCCCTAGTGTAAAACCACGTTCGAATTCCTGCAGCACTTCCTGCAGAACCATCACGAGCCCGACGCCCACCACGGCGCCGGTCACGGTCCCCATGCCGCCTAGGATCAGCATCGCGACATAGATGAAGGCCATGTGGAAATAGAAATCCTTCGGGGTGAATGCGCCCAGCATATGGCCGTAGAGCGCGCCTGCCACGGCGGCAAGGCTGCCGGAGACGATCCAGGCCACGTAGCGCATGCGCTGCGGGCTGACCCCGAGTGTCAGAGCAGCCGTTTCGTTGTCACGTACCGCTTGCATCATCAGGCCGTAGCGGCTGTCCTTGTAGAGCCGTGCCGCCAGGATGAAGAGACAGGCAAACACGAGGGCAAGCGTGATGTCGGTCGCCCGCGGCACGCCGTAAAAGGCCTGGTTGCCGCGCGTGAAATCGCGCGCCGCGGCCAGCACCGAGTAGACGACGATGAGAAAGCCCAGCGTTGCGATTGCCGCGGAGGCGCCGTTGAGGCGGGCGATCGGCAATCCCGACACCGCCGCCAGCAGCAGGCCGGCGAGGAGAACGATCCCCAGGGCGAGGGGGACGGCCAGTTCATGTCCGGCCAGCCATGCCGGGAGATTGGGCAGTGCGGTGCGCTGCAATGCCGTTGGC
>JAPLOT010000337.1 GCA_026400595.1 Alphaproteobacteria bacterium
TGTCGGCCATCGACGATCCCGATCCGGTGATGGTCTTCGAGCACAAGCTTCTTTACAAAATGAAGGGCGATGTGCCGGAAGAGGCCTATCGCGTTCCCATCGGCAAGGCGGCGATCCGCCGTGAAGGCCGTGACGCCACGATTGTCGCCACCTCGATCATGGTCCACAAGGCGCTCGAGGCTGCCGAAGCGCTGGCCGCCGAGGGCATCGACATTGAAGTCATCGACCTCCGCACCCTGCGTCCGCTCGCCAAAGACACCGTCATCGAAAGCGTACGCAAGACCACGCGGCTGGCCTGCGTCTACGAGGGCGTGAAGACTCTCGGTATCGGCGCGGAAATCAGCGCGATGATCGCCGAGAGCGAGGCCTTCGACTATCTCGATGCGCCCATCCTGCGCCTGGGCGGCGCGGAGTCCCCGATTCCCTACAATCCCACTCTCGAGAAAGCCGCGGTGCCGCAGGTGCCGGGCATCGTGGAAGGTCTGCGGAATCTGGTGAAGGGCAGGACCTGAGGTCATGGCGGTTGAAGTCATCCTGCCCCGTGTCGACATGGACATGGTCCAGGCCAAGATCAGCAAATGGCACGTCAAGGAGGGCGATGCGGTCAAGGCCGGTGCGGCCCTGTTCGAGATCGAGACCGACAAGGCGGCCATGGAAATCGAGGCCCCGGCCTCCGGCATCGTCGGGAACATCACGGTCGCCGAAGGCACCTCCGCCGCAGTCGGCAGCGCGGTCGCCTATATTTACAACGAAGGCGAAGCGGCCGCAGTGCCGCCGCCGAAGGCCGTGACCCCGCCGGCGAGGCCTTCTGCAGCCGCGACGGTGGCGGCACCTGCAGACCTGGCCGAGGCGCCGCGTGCCCTTGCCGGGGGCATTCGTGCAACGCCGCTGGCACGGCGCCTGGCGCGCCAGCTGGGACTGCAGCTTTCAGATGTCAACGGCAGCGGACCGCATGGACGCATCGTTGCGGATGATGTCCGGATGCGCGCCGAAGCGCGCGGCTCCACCGCTCCGCTTCCGGTCAGCCCGCCGTCGGAGGATGCGTCGCGGCACTATGCACCGGGCAGCTACGAGAGCCTCCCGGTCGACGGCATGCGCCGCACCATCGCTCAGCGTCTCACGCTGTCGAAGCAGACTGTCCCGCACTTCTACCTGTCCGTCACCTGCACGATCGACCGGCTGCTCGAGGCGCGTGCGTCGCTCAATGAGGCTGCACCGCGCGGGACAGACAAGACGCCGCTCTGGCGACTGTCGGTCAACGACTTCGTCATCAAGGCCCTCGGCCTCGCGCTGCAGCGCGTGCCGGCTGCCAATGTCACCTGGGCCGGCGACCGGATCCTGCAGCATCGCACGAGCGACGTGGGCGTTGCCGTGGCCGTGGAAGGCGGCCTTTTCACCCCCGTTCTTCGGTCAGTCGAGGGCAAGACCCTGTCCGCCCTCTCGCAGGAGATGAAGGCGCTGGCCGCCAAGGCGCGGGCGCGGAAACTGGTGCCCTCCGAGTATCAGGGCGGAACCACCGCCGTGTCCAATCTCGGCATGTTCGGCATCGAGGAATTCACCGCCATCATCAATCCGCCGCATGCCACGATCCTCGCGGTCGGTGCCGGCGTCGAGCACTTCGTGCCGGTCAAGGGCCAGCCCGCGCTGAGGACGCAGATGCGCTGCACGCTGTCCTGCGATCACCGGGCCGTGGATGGCGCGGTGGGCGCCGAACTGCTACAGGCCTTCCGGCAACTGATCGAAGATCCGCTGCTGATGCTGGCCTAGACCGGCGCGGCGATTGGCCCGAGGGAGGACAGAGTGGCCCGTTACGATTATACCTCGATGGGGTTCTTCACCTACGACTGCCTCGGCTGGCCCTTTACCGAAGTGCCGCCGGGCGGCGGAACGGTCTTCATCGACGAACTGACCCTTGCCGTCTCGGGCGCGGGCGGGACGGCCGCCATCGCCGCGGCCAAGATGGGGCTGAAGACCCTGGCGGTCGCAGGCGTGGGCGACGACCTGATGGGCGACTGGGTCCTGCAGCGGCTGCAGCACTTCGGAGTCGACACATGGGGCGTGCAGCGCAAGCCCGGCTGGAAGACGTCCTCCTCCATCGTCACCACGCGTGCCGACGGTTCGCGGCCCGCCCTGCACATGAAAGGCGCCACCGCCAACTTCTTCGTTGACGACAGCATGATCCCGCGCGTTGTCGATACCAAGGTGTTCCATGCCGGCGGCGTTGGCCTGATGGACGCCATGGACAAGGGCCAGAGCGCCATTGTCATGAAGGCGGCCAAGGCCGGCGGCGCCGTGACCACGGTGGATGTCTTCGCCGGCTCGCCGAAGGACCTGCCGGCCATCGCGCAGGTTCTTCCCTATACGGATTACTTCATGCCCTCGATCGAGGAAGCGCAGGCGCTCTGCGGCCTGACGGACCATGGTGACACGGCGCGCTTCTTCCTCGACATGGGGGTCAAGGCCTGCGTGCTCACGCTGGGCGGCGACGGCGCCTACTACCATGACCGGGACGGGCTCAAGTTCCATGTCCCGGCCTTCGACATCGCCGTCAAATGCACCTGCGGCTGCGGCGATGCCTTCGATGCCGGTTTCGCCGTGGCGCTCAACCATGACTTCGATGCAGAGACATCCGTGCGCTTTGCCCAGGCGACCTCGGCGCTGAATGCCACCGGGCTCGGCTCGCAGGCGGGCGTAAAGGACTTCGAGCACACGCTCGCCTTCATGAAGACCACGAAGACGAAGCGGTAGGCTTCAGTACAGGGTCTTGATGTCGGCGAATTCGCGCGCCAGACCCGGCGTGTCGCGGCGTGCCACGAGGGTCGCGATGGTATTCAGGCGCGGTCCCACGAGTGCGCCGGTCACCGAGAAGAACGAGTCCTCGTCGATGGCCTGCGTGGGTTTCCCCTCTTCCGCGAACATCAGGGCGACGCAGGCAATGGCATTGACCGCGATGTTCGGGTCGACAAGGCCGAAGAATCGGTTGTGGCCCTCGATGGCCCCGATCCGTGCCACCGGCCCCTGGTCCACCAGCGCGATCAGGATTCGCGCCAGGACCTCGTTCTCCGAGGCGCCATCGTCGATCTGCGCCGCCAGCTGGCGCCGGGCCGCGTCGATCCGGTGCTCGAGAATGAGATAGGGCGGCTGCGAATAGCGGCCGGCGATATGGATCGCCGCCCTGAAGAAATAGGCGTTGAACAGCGGATTCTGCATCAGGCTGTTCTCGCGGATGCCGCGGGCCACCTCATGCATGATGCCCGGCGTGAAGGGTGAAGGCAGTTTCCGCCAGCTGGGCAGGAAGAGGCGGATGGCGAGGTTGGCACTCCAGCTCATGAAGCCATCGACCAGCCGGGCCACCTGGGCCACGGCGCGGGACAGGAAGGGCGCCCTGCCCGGCTCGCCCTTGGCGAAGCGGTCGGCATTGGACAGGTCGCGGACATAGAACTGGGCCGCGCGCAGCCCGTCGCGGACGCCGGCAGCGGCGCAGACGGCATGGGCGGCAAACGAATCGGCCGAACGGGACATACTGGTCATGGAACCAATATCAGCCCTTTACGGCACCCATCGTCAAGCCGCGCGACAAATGGTTCTGAATCAGGATGACCAGGAGCAGCGCGGGGAAGAAGGCCAGAAAGGCCACCAGGGCGATGGCATTGTAGATGATGCCGTCGGAGCCGCCCGAGAAGTTGGCCAGGGCCACAGACAGAGGATAGGCCTGCTTGGAAGCGATGATCAGGGTAAACAGATACTCGTTCATGGCGAAGATGGCGGCAATGACCGCCGCCGTGATGATGCCGGGCAGGCACATGGGAATGATGATCGACCAGAGGATGCGCAGATCCGAGGCCCCATCGGTGCGCGCGGCATCCTCGATCTCGTGCGGAATGTCGATCATGTAGGAGCGGATGATCCAGACGACGATGGACAGGTTGATGGCGGCATAGACCAGCATCAGGGCCCAGACGGTGTCGAGCAGCCCCATGCTGCGGAACAGGAAGAAGATCGGAATGGCGACCGCCGCCGGCGCCATCATCTTGGTCGACAGGATGTAGAAGCCGATATCATCGCGCCCGCGATACCTGTAGCGGGCCAGCGAATAGGCGGCCGGAATGCCCAGCACGAGGCAGATGATCACGCTGCCGCTGACCGCCATCACCGAGTTCATGAAATAGGTCATGATCGGCCATTCGGCCCAGATCTTGGCCCAGGTCTCGATCGAAATGGTCGGGAAGTAGATCGGCTGCGGCGAGATGATCTCGTTGCGCGGGCGCAGCGCGATGGTGGCGAAGAAGATGATGGGCATCAGGCAGAAGAGGCCCCAGGCCAGAAGGATGACCGTCCGGAACAGCGAGGACGCGGATTTCTCGGACATCAGTCCCTCCCCGAATGGAAGAAGCGGCGCACGAAGCTCTGTGCCAGGATCACGGTGATCACCAGCACCACCACCGAGGCGGCCGAGGCATAGCCGAATTCGAAGCTCTTGAAGGCCGTACGGTAGATGAAATAGCTGATCGTCTCGGTGTTGCCGGCAGGGGTGCCCTGCGTGATGACGTGCACGGAGGTGAACATCGTCAGGATGTCGATGCCGCGCAGCACCAGGGCGACCGCGATCACCGGGCGCATCATGGGGAGCGAGATGGCAAAGAAGATCTGGCGCCAGCGCGCGCCATCCAGCCGCGCGGCCTCCTCGATCTCCTTGTCCTGGCCCTGCAGTGCGGCCACGAAGATGATGAAGAGGAAGGGCACCCATTGCCACACGTCGGTGACGATCAGCACCATGCGGGCCAGCCAGGTGAAGCCCATGAAGTCGATATTGCCGTCGGCCAGCCCGATGCGCATCAGGAGGTCACTGATGATGCGGCCGTCATTGAAGAGCAGCTTCCAGAGGAAGGCCACGGCGGACGGCATGAAGAGCATGGGCAACAGGAACAGGATGCGCCAGCCCTGCACCCAGCGGTCACGATAGACCAGCGCGGCGAGCGCCAGCGCGATCACGAACTCGATGATGAGCGTCAGCCCGCCAATGATGACGGTGTTCGACAGGCTGTGCCAGAAGGTGGCATCCTGGAACAGCTCGGCATAGTTCTGAAAGCCCACCGGCTCGAGCTTGAAGCGGCCGGTATAGAAGCTGCGCCACAGCGCGAAGATGCCGGGATAGAGCGTGATGGCCAGGAGGTAGACGACCGCGGGTGCCACGAGCAGGTAGGGAAAGGCCTTGCGCATGAAAGGGCTGCGCCGGCGGGGCGCCTTGCGGAACGCCGATGATGTGAGAGCCGCGTCTGTCATCTTGCCTGCAGCAGAAAAACGTTACACTCCTCCGCACCCAGCGGCGCGGAGGAGTGGGACGGAGGAACCAATCGTGGCTCAGAACGGCAGGGGTTTGCCCTTGCCCATCCAGAAGCCGGGTTCGGTTGCGGCAAAGTTCATCGGATCCTTGCCCTGATAGAAGCCGTTCTTGGTCATGATCTCCTTGACCTTGACGGCGGCCTCGTCGAGGGCCGCCTTCGGCTGCATCTCGCCGACCACGACCTTGTTGATGAGGAAGCCGATTTCCTGGTCGATCTGGAAGCCAGACGGCAGGCGCGGCGCGCACCAGGCGAAGTCGAGTTCCTCGGACCATACCTTGGCCGGCTGCGACACGGCCTGAAGCTTCGGATTGGTCAGGACCGACTTGTAGCCCGGGGCCACGCCATTGGCATTGGCCTCGTTCATCGCCATGATCGACGCCGTCGTCAGATAGGCCAGCATGAGGAATGCGGCTTCCGGCTCGGGCGAGGTGGCGGTGACGCAGGAGGTCGAGCCCGCGATGTTCGGCGGGGCGAAGACGCCGCCGGCAACGCGCGGCTCGTAGATGGTGAGCACGTCATCGCCGATCTTGCTCTGGTCGGCGCGCGTGGCCTGTGTGCCGGAATCCTGCCAGGAGATGTTGCAGGCCACCTGGCCGCCGAGCCAGGCGGCGCGGTTGGTCGGCCAGTCGGCAGCAGCAACGCCCTCGACGGCATGCTTCGACAGCGCCACGATGGTCTCGAGGCCCTTCACGCCGGCATCGCCGTTGAAGACGGGCTCCCAGTTCTCGTTGAAGAGCTGCAGGCCATACTGGGCGGCGATGTGCTGCCAGGTATAGGTGGCCCAGAAGCCGCGGCCGCACATCATGCCGATGGCGCTCACGCCCTTCTCGGCCTTGTTCAGTTCGGGGGCGATGCGGATCATGTCATCATAGGTCGCGATGGAATTGACCCGGTCGGCCTCGATGCCGATCTTCTTGAAGACCGACGGGCGGATGTGGACCATCTGGATGTCGCAGTCGAAGGGAATGCCGAGGATGCCCTTGTCCGCCCAGTGGCCGTAGTTGCGCTGGTAGGTCTCGTAGAAGTCATCGAAGGGCAGGCCCCACTTCGCGACATATTCGTCAAGCGGCTTGAGGAAGTCCTGTGCGCCGAAGTCGCCGAGCCAGGGCGAGAAGAACTGGATGGCGTCGAAGCTGGCATTGCCCGAGAGGAACTCGGCCACGACCTTGTCGTACATGGAATCGTCCGGGATCGCGACGAGCTCGATCTTGATGCCCGAAAGCTGGGCGAAGGGCTCGATCTGCTCCTGCGCCGACTCGCGGTCGGCGGCGCCGATGGCGAAGCGTACGGTCTTGCCGGCATGTTCCTTGCGGACCGCTTCCCAGTCGACGGTGCGGATCCAATCCCTTTTCGGATCCCAGAGCTCGTCATTGTCGCCGAGCTTGTACTGTTCGCGGTATTCCTTCTTGACCATGTTGCCGACGTTGATCTTGGCAAGTACGTCGGCGGGGTTGGGCAGATTTTGCGAATAAGCGCTGCGCACGTTGAAGAGCGACACGCCACCCGTGCCCGCGGCCAGCGCGGCACCGGCGGCCGCGGTGGACTTCAGCAATGACCGGCGGGTGAACACACCGGGCTTCTTGATCAGCATCACATTCCTCCATTGAAGCGGCCTGTATTGTTGCGACCGAATACCACGTCAGGCCAGACGCGGTTCCGGGCTTGATCCACCCGCTGCCCAGCGGGGCGGCGGAACGGCACTTGGTATCTGTCTGTCAGAAACGGGACAAAGGCATGACCGCAGCGCAAAGCGCAACTTAAATTCCGGTCACGGGTGATCGCCTGCATCCATCCTCCCACGCCTGGCCGCGTCTTGTGTGGCACGGTCCAGTCTTGTCGTGAATTAGAGTACTTAATTACAGTATCGAATGCAAATGTTTCGATTTTCCGCGGCGCAGCGAAATTGCTGCATTTGCTAAGTTTACTGGGGCATGAAGAGGTCCCGCCTCAACGCTGGAGCTTCGCTGTCCTTGAAAACTGCTGATCGATACGCGCTTGCCATGCTACATCTTTCCTTTCCACCATACGATTGTATCCTTGTGGTGGCTTGACGCGGGCAAGCGGCAAGTGATCAGGCTGCAGAGGGAACGCCGGACAGAATGTTGGACAAGGCCACGATCCGCAAGAACAGACCGGCCGCCCAGGATCGCGGCGCGGGCCGCATTGCGCGCAACCGCATGCGCATCGCCTGGATGTACTATGTCGAGGGACTGACGCAAAACGAGATTGCCGACAAGCTGGGCATCGGCCGCGTCACCGTGGTGCGCAACATCAACGAGGCGATCCGCCAGCGCGAAGTCAAGATCTGGATCGAAGGCGATGTCGCCGAGTGCTTCGAACTCGAAGCGGAACTGAAGCAGGCCTTCGGCTTCAAGGATGCCGTGGTGGTGCCCGAACCCACCTTGCCCGAGCATGTCACCAAGTCGGTCGGCATTGCCGCCGGCATGTATGTTTCGGATGTCCTCACCGATCACATGTCGATCGGGGTCGGCTGGGGCGCGACGCTTTACGAGTCGCTGCAGACCTTCGCGCCGCGCGAACTCGAGAACGTGCAGGTCATCTCCCTGCTCGGCGGCATCGTCCAGGCCCGCAAGTTCAACCCGGCGGAATTCGCCTGGCAATTTGCCCGCGTGGTCGGCGCCGACTGCTTCCTTCTCCAGGCTCCTGCCGTGGTGGATTCGCCGGAGACCCGCGAAGCGCTGATCGAACGTTGCGGCCTGCGCGATGTCCTGCGCCGTGCCGAGCGCCTCGACATGGCCCTGCTCAGCGTCGGCACCATGGCACCAGGGTCGACGGCTTTCCGCTTCAACCTCGTCAGCGACGAGGATCGGGTCACGCTGATGAAGATGGGCGCCGTCGGCGATCTCCTCTTCAACTTCTACGACCGTGACGGCCAGCTGGTCGACCATCCAGTCAATCAGCGGGTGATGTCGATTCCCATCGACCAGCTCCGCACCGTGCCCAGCCGCGTCATCGCTTCCGGCGGCAACGACAAGGTGGAGTGCCTGCTCGGCGCCATCAAGCTGGTGGATTGCAACGTCCTGATCACCAACGAGGCCACGGCCCGCGAACTTCTGATCCGCCGCAGGGGCTGATCACGCCGGCTGGCGGGCGGCGTTGCGGATCTCGCTCAGGCTTCTTGCGGGCGTGATGGCTTCGGGATCGATCAGGCAGTGAATGATCGAGGGCAGTCCGGAAGTCCTGGCGCGATCGAGGGCGGCCGGAAATTCTCCGGTCTTCCGCACCGTCTCGCCATGGCCGCCATAGGCGCGGGCCAGGGCGGCGAAGTCGGGATTGGTGAGCGTCGTCGCCGTGACGCGGCCGGGATACTCGCGCTCCTGATGCATCCGGATGGTGCCATACATGCCGTTGTCGACCACCACCACGATGATGGGCAGCCTGTACTGGATGGCGGTGGCGAATTCCTGGCCGTTCATCATGAAGCAGCCATCGCCGGCAAAGGCGACCACCGTACGGCCGGGCTCCAGCGCCTTGGCCGCGACCGCAGCCGGAACCCCATAGCCCATCGAACCGGAGGTCGGCGCGAGTTGCGAGCCATAGGCGCGGAAGGGCCAGAAGCGGTGAACCCAGGTCGCATAATTGCCGGCGCCATTGCAGAAAATGCTGTCCGCCGGCAGCACCTTGCGCAAATGCACCATCACCTCCGACATCTGGACATCGCCCGCCGTGCGGATCGGCGCAGGATCGCTCCAGGCCAGGTACTCGGCATGCGCCATGGCGGCAGCCTCACCCCAGGGCAGGTCATTGGGCCGCGGCAGTTCCGCGGCGGCGGCTGCAAAGGCCGCAGGCGTTGCGGCAATGCCAAGGCCGGCGCGATAGACGCGGTTCAGTTCCTCCGTTCCCGGATGAACATGCACGAGCTTCGCGCCATTGCCCGGAATGTCGAGCAGCGTGTAGCTCTGCGATGGCATTTCGGAGAGGCGGCCGCCGACCAGCAGCACGAGATCCGAGTCCTGGATTCGCTTCAGCAGCCTGGGATTGGGGCCGATGCCGAGATCGCCGGCGAAGTTCGGATGGTCCGCCGGGAACAGCATCTGGCGCCGGAAGGTCACCGCCACCGGCAGTCGGAAGCTTTCCGCAAAGCGCTGCAGATCTGCCGAACCCTCTGCGGTCCAGCCGGAGCCGCCGGCAAGGACGATGGGATTTCTCGACGCCAGCAGGCGGCGCTGCAGCTCCTGCATGTCCTGCGCCGCCGGGCGCACCAGCACAGGCTCTGCGCGCAAGGCATCGGCCACCGCGACGCGATCCGTCAGCATGTCTTCCGGCAGCGCCACGACCACCGGGCCGGGACGGCCCTGCATCGCCACGTGATAGGCACGCGAGACGATCTCGGGGATGCGCTCGGCACGGTCGATCTCCACCACCCATTTGGCCATGCTGCCGAAGACGGCCTTGTAGTCGAGCTCCTGGAAAGCCTCGCGCTCCTTCATGTCGCGCGCCACCTGTCCCACGAAAAGGATCATCGGCGTGGAGTCCTGCGAGGCGATGTGGATGCCCGGCGATGCGTTTGTGGCGCCCGGTCCGCGCGTCACCATGGCGATGCCGGGACGCCCGGTGAGCTTGCCCAAGGCTTCGGCCATGTAGGCAGCACCGCCTTCCTGGCGGCAGACCACCGTTGCGATCTCCGCATCATGCAGCGCATCGAGCACGGCGAGGTAGCTTTCGCCCGGGACGCAGAAGACGTGGCGCGCGCCATGGATCTTCAGCTGATCGACCAGGATCTGTCCGCCGCTGCGCAGAGTCATGTCATTCACTCCTCAGCGCTTCAGCAGGGCATCGCGCGTCGGCGACACGGCATTGGCATGACCGTCAAACCCCTCATAGGTGGCAATCACGCGGGCGTGGCGCGCCAGCTCCGGATAGCCCTTGCTGGTGACATAGGCCACCGAGGTCCGCTTCATGAAGTCGAAGACGGTGAGCGGCGAGCCGGTCCTGGCCCAACCGCCGGTGGGTAGCACGTGGTTCACGCCGATCACGAAGTTGCCCAGCGTCGGCGGCGTGTACTCGCCAAGCAGGATCTCGCCGGCATTCTTCAGCCGGCCGAGATACTGGAAGGGCTCCTTCGCATGCACGCCGAGATGCTCGGGCGCATAATCGTTGGTGAAGGCAATGGCCTCCTCCTCGTC
>JAPLOT010000474.1 GCA_026400595.1 Alphaproteobacteria bacterium
GCCGGTGACCTTCAGGTAGGTGAAGTCGGTCTGCCAGAGCTGGTTGGGAGCTGTAGACGATCTGACTTCTTGTTCTGTTTATTGTACGCTTGAACCAATGCGTCTCGGGGAACTCTGTACCTGCGAACGAGTGCAAGGCCTGCGGTACTCTTCACAACGTGGGGTTCACGAGCGCATCACCCCGCTGTCGGATCCGTATCGCCAACGCTGCAGTCACAACCTGCAGAAATACCGGATAGAAGGCGAGATCGAGAAAGTGATTGAGTATTCCATCCCGCTTGCATTCAACTGGCATAGCCAATGCCACCTGTGTGGACAGCCATCGCGGAGAGCGAAAACTTGTGGCAAAAAGGTCTATTGTACCACCCGGCTTCGTGGTGCGACGCTCGTCGTAATGTTGAGTCCTGGCCCAACAATGGACTCATATCCGATCGACACACAACCTATCACGGATGCATTTGCATGAATGATCACATTATCCTCGATAACGGGATGACGTCGATCCTGAAGCGGCTGTGGCGTTGTGCTGGCCGCCACGAACGTCACACCTTCTGAGATTCGCACATTCCTGCCGATTACCGTTGTTTCTCCAACGATGACTCCGGCGGTATGCGCAATGGAAAAACCCTCCGCAATGCTCGCGCCGGGGTGAATCTCCGCGCCGGTCGACACATGGGCCAGGTCGGAGATGATTCTTGCGACCAGCCTCGCGCCGCGGAGGTGCAAGGCATGCGCAAGCCGGTGATGGAAAATCGCTGACACACCACGGTTGCAGAGCAGGATCTCGGCAAAGCCACTTGCCGAAGGGTCGTCACGCCGTGCGGCGCGCAAGTCGCCCACGAGCAGGGCGCGGATCGGGGGCAGAGCCGTTGCAAACCCCCGCACGATTGCCGTGGCACGGCTATCGGCATCGGCGGGTGAAAAGTCGCGGCCAAAGACGAGGCTCCGACGGACTTGATCGGAGAGCCGCAGCAGTGCGGTGTCCAGCGTGTTACGTACGAAGATATCAGTATTCTCATCGACAATGCTGGGTGGTCCGAGATGAGACGGGAAGAGCGCCTCGCCGATCTTCTCGATGATTTCGGCGATGATACGCCGCGACGGAACTTCCTGCGCGCGTCCCTGATGTCGGATGTTGTGAGTGACTTCCCGCGAATTCCGCAGCTGTTCCACCACGCCGTCAAGATCCAGCGTGGCGCTGCCGCCCTTGACGACCTTGAGAAGCTGGGACTTGCGGGTCATGGAGAACTCCGATCTGCTGTGACAAAGCTCGGGGGTTTGCAATGGGGGCCTAGCCGTCCTGCGCCCGTCGGCGTGAGAATCGCGGACGTTCCTGCGGCTCGATGAGGCTGGATAAGATGAATTCGTGTCGCGTGTCTTCGGAGAGTTCCGGTTCCAGCTTCGAAGCGGGTAGGAACCTCGCCAAGGCTCCTTCGAACGCTCTCCACCATGCCAAACCGCTCGGGATCATCACCTTGACTCCCTTCGAGTTTGCCGTGAGCTGGAGAGCGCTGGGCCAAGTCTCATTGCTGTCATGCTGCCACCCGAATACTGGCTCTGCGCAAAACGCCGAACATGGTCTCGATGTCACGTGGGCAAACGTGATCGCTACGCATGATATCCTGGACGATGTCATCATCGAGCATCTGCTGAAGGGTGAGCTCCCGCAGCACCGCTGAGGAATGACGCCGGATGGGGATTTGCCGCTCCTTGGACATTGTTGTCTCGCTTGGTCTGATTTTTGTCTGATGGACTGAGCGATCTTCCATCACGAGGACTCAGGCCACGTCCCTGAGTAGCTCGGCATTCTGCGCTTGCTGTTTCAGCCAGTCGACGAAGAAGGACACCTTTGGGAGGTTGAGCTTCCCCCGTGGCGCGACAATGTAGTAGGCAAAGTCCACTGCCATCACCGATGCGAAGGGTTGAACGAGCCGGCCAGCCTTGAGATCTTCTGCGGCGAGCGCCGCTTTCGCAAGCGCAACGCCGCGCCCAAGCACGGCCGCTTCGATGACCATGCTCGACTGGTTGAATCTCGGTCCACGGGCGGTGTCGATATGCGTGATTCCCGCAGCGCGAAGCCACATCTCCCAGTTGGGGCAGGAGGGGTCATTGTCTGGACTGTCGTCATGTAGCAAGGTGACGCCGACGAGATCGCTGATGGAATCGAGTTTCTCCAAAGACTTCAGGAGCTCCGGGCTGCACACGGGAATGACCTTCTCCGTGAGCAGCTTCTCAACCACCAGGTCGGAGTATCCGCCAGCACCATAGCGAATGGCGATGTCCACACCGTCCCGCGCGAAGTCGACGAGCTGCATCGACGCTGAGACGTGCACGTCGATCTCAGGGTGGCGGGTCTGAAAGGAGTCGAGCCTGGGCAGAAGCCACTTGGCAGCAAAGGAGGGTGCGACGCTGACGCTGAGGACCCCGGCCTCGCCCAGCGAATCGATGGCATCCATTGCTGCAGACAGCCGGGCAAATCCCTCCCGCAAATCGCGAAGGCCCGCAGCGCCGGCATCGGTGAGCGACAGGCCTCTGCCGTTCCGCATGAAGACAGGTAGGCCGATGTGGTCTTCGAGCAGCCGAATCTGATGGCTGATCGCTGCCGGCGTCACATTCAGCTCGCCTGCGGCTCGGGAGATGCTCAGGTGTCGCGCAGCGGCTTCAAAGGCCCGCAGGGCATTCAAGGGAGGGAGCTGGCGGCGCATCTATTGTCCATATACTCTATCAAGTCAGTAGTGTTTATATCATCCCTCTTGCAAAGCAACAAGGGTGAAGGTTGCGACAAAAAATGACCGCCGGCGCGTTGCCGGCGGCCCAGGTCAGGGAGGAAACCGCCCATCGGAAACTCCGCGAAGCACGTCAGGGCATGATCTGGATACCATCGGTAGACCGCGGAAACAGCTGAGGAATTCGGTGTGGTGACCTCAGTTCTTCTCAGCCCGGTGGTCGCGACAGACGCAAAACGGCCCCGTGTTTCCACGGGGCCGGCGGGCCGGGCTAACCGACTCTCAGGTAGCCTTGTACTTGTCGGCATACTGGGTCCGCAGTTCTGCGAACCACGACGGCTCAGGCGGCCGATGCCACAGCTTTTGCAGGGCATCCCCCGGATAGGCCTCCTGGAAGTTCTTCTTG
>JAPLOT010000021.1 GCA_026400595.1 Alphaproteobacteria bacterium
CTCGAAGTCGGCGCGCGACCCGCCCGCGAAGATGGAAATGTTGCCGGTCGCGGCCCGGTGACAGCCGCCGGAGACCGGGCAGTCCATGGCCGTGCCGCCCCTGGCCTCGACCTTGGGCGCGAGCCGCCTGATCTCCTCGGAATCGGTCGTGCTCATCTCGAGCCAGAGCTTGCCGGGGCCGAGGCCCTGCAGCAGGCCGTCCGGGCCCTCCACCACGGCCGCCGAGATGGCAGGGGAAGGCAGGCAGGTGATGACGATGTCGCAATCCCGGGCCATCGCGGCCGGCGACTCGCCGTACCGGGCGCCACGGGATACGAAATCCGCAACGATTTCTGCGTCGAGGTCACGCACGGTCAGGTCGACACCGTGTCGCAGCAGGTTTCCGGCCAGGGATGCACCCACGTTGCCCAGCCCGATGAAGCCGATCTTGCCGATGCTGGATTGGCCGACGCCGGATTGCTTGCTCACGCGCGATTCCTCGAGCAGTTTTAGGCAGGCTACCGGCAGGCGCGCGGGCTATACAAGCAAAAAAAATCAGCACACCCGAAAGGAACGT
Source organism: Alphaproteobacteria bacterium (assembly GCA_026400595.1). Classification (GTDB taxonomy): domain Bacteria; phylum Pseudomonadota; class Alphaproteobacteria; order Rhizobiales; family Aestuariivirgaceae; genus Aestuariivirga. Next base: position 557 of record JAPLOT010000021.1, read on the forward strand.
TGCCTGCCCGTGTGCCGGCGCCACCGCCGACGTGCTGCGCGATGCGACTGGCAACCGGCGCTGAATTTCAGTACAAGTCATGGACATCCCATGGGTCCGCCGGACCCAGCCCAGGCGGCCCGACAGAGGCTGGCGGGCTTCGGGATACGCAACGGGGGCAAGCAGATGACAGCAGCGGTGCAGCCGGACACGGTGGATGGGGCGGAAGAGGTCTCGACAGGCAAGCGCTGGTACGTGCTGCTGGTCATGGTGCTGGTCTACACGCTGAGCATCGCCGATCGCTACGTCATCTCGACGGTGCTCGAGCCGATCCGCCTGGAACTGCAGCTGACGGATTCCGGCATCGCCTTCCTGACCGGTGTCGCGCTGGCGCTGTTCTACGTAGTGATGGGCTTTCCGCTGTCCTGGCTGATCGACCGCAGCAACCGCCGTAACATCATCGCGGCGTCCATCATCATCTGGTCGGCGATGACCGCGTTCTGCGGCTTGTCCAAGAACTACGTGCAGCTGCTCATCGGCCGCATCGGCGTCGGCATCGGCGAGGCGGGCGGCACCCCCGGTGCAAGTTCGATCATTTCCGATTATTTCCCGGCATCCAAGCGACCGATGGCCTTGACGGTGTTCTCGCTCGGTGCGCCGATCGGCGCGTGGCTCGGCGCCGACATTGCCGGCATCATCAACGACGCCTTCAACTGGCGCATGGTCTTCCTGGTGCTGGGCATCCCCGGTGTTCTCGTCGGGCTCCTGATCCTGTTCACCGTGAAGGAGCCCAAGCGCGGCCGGCTCGACCACAAGGGCGGCGACAACGTCGGCGCGTCGCTCGGCGAGAGCATGCGTTTCCTGTGGTCACAGCGGTCTGCAGTGCACGTCATGCTGGCCAGCGCGCTCACGGCCCTGTGGGGTTGGGGCCTGATGTGGTGGACCCCGACCTTCCTGATCCGCAACTACGGGCTGACCCCCGGCGAGGCGGGCGGGATCCTGGGGCCGATCCACCTGATCGGCGGCGGCCTGGCGACATTGTTCACCGGCTGGTGGATGGCACAACCGTCGATGCGGGACCCGCGGCGCATCGTGCGCATGATGGGCTGGGGCGTGTTCTGCGCCACCATCGTGTCGGGCATCATCTACTGGACCCACAACCTGCAGCTCGCCACCTTCCTGTTCTGGATCTTCATTCCGGCGATCTATTTCTACATCGGACCGTGCTTCGGCCTGCTGACCAACCTGTGCGAGCCGCGCATGCGCGCGCAGTTCATCGCGGCGACGCTGTTCATCGCCAACGTGGGCAACCTGATCATCGCGCCGCAGCTGGTGGGGTTCCTGAGCGACGCGTTTGCGCCGGGGCACGTGGCCAACGGCGAATCCCTGCGACTGGCCATGCTGTGCCTGGTGCCCTTCGGGTTCTGGTCGGCGTGGCACTATTTCCGCTCGACGCGGAAGATCCTGGACGATCAGGA
>JAPLOT010000565.1 GCA_026400595.1 Alphaproteobacteria bacterium
GCAATGCAGCGCGAGCGCGCAAGGCTGGAAGGCGAACGCGGCTAGCTGATCGCCACCAAAGCCAGTGCAGAGTCCCGCGTGGGAGAGGTGAAGCTCCAGATCCTCCAGATCCGCGAGGAGACTCTGAGCGAGACCCTGGCGCAGCTTCGCGAGACCGAAGCACGAATTGCGGAACTGAATGAACGCCGCGTCTCCATCAAAACACGGCTCGAACGCACGACCATCAGGGCGCCAATTTCGGGCGCCGTTTATCAGCTGTCGGTGCACACGGTTGGTGGGGTCATCACGCCGGCCGAGACTCTGATGCTGATCGTCCCCGAGAGTGATGATCTTGTATTGCAGGCGCAGGTTCCGCCTTCGCAGATCGATCGCGTGACGCTGGGACAGGTGGCGCGGGTGAGATTTTCCGCGTTCGACACTCGCGTCACACCCGAGATCGGAGCAGAGGTTACGCATGTCGCAGCCGACGTGTCGCGCGTCGATGCAAATTCTCCGCCGTTCTACATGGTTCAGCTCAAGATTCCGGCCGCCGAACTGGCGCTCCTTGGCGACAACCGTCTTCGTCCCGGCATGCCGGCCGAGGCGTTTATCCAAACCGGGGCAAGAACGCCCTTGTCCTACATGGTGAAGCCGCTCTTCGACCAGATCGCCCACAGCTGGCGCGAACGTTGAGCTTATCGCTTCGGCGCTGGAGTGGAGTTGCGGACAACGAGATCGACCGGCCAGACTTCTGCCGGCAAGGCCTGTTTGGGGTCGCGCAGCATCGCAACCAGGAGTTCGACGATGCGGCGACCGGCGTCACCGATGGGTGATTGCGTCGTGGTCAGGGGCGGTTCGAAGGTTTCTGCGCGCATTTCCTGAAGACGGTCATCATGCGCGATCAGGGCCAGATCCCGCCCGGCGCGCAGGCCACGGTCAAGGCAGGCCCGCCGCACCCCCGCCGCCTGGGCGAGGCTTGAACACAGGAACGCCGTCGGCGGGTCCTCGCTGTCGAGCAGGCAAAGGGCCTGTGAATGGCCCGCACCTTCATGCATCGGGCCGCCACTGATCAGGTCCGGGTTGGGCACAATTCCGCGTGCGCGCAGGGCATCGCGGAACCCGGCCTCCCGGTCCGCCGCGAAGTTGTAGCGCGGGTCGCCGTTGATCAAGGCGATGCGACGGTGCCCAAGGTCGACAAGCAGCCTGGCGGCAGCTTCGAAGGCGCCGCGATTGTCGATGTCGAGAAAGGCATAGGCCTTGTCACTGCAGGTCCGGCCATGGACGATGAAGGGCATTCCGAGGCTGTCGAGCAGGGCAGGGCGGGCATCGGTAACCAACGGGCTCGAGAGGATCATGCCATCGACGCGGGCACTGCGAACCGTCCGCCGGTAGATGGCCTCCTCGCTCTGCTGGCCACGGGCCATCGCAAGGGTGACATCGTAGCCGAGGTCGGCGGCGGACTCGACGCATCCACCGAGGAACTCGATGAAGAGCAGATCGCCGAGCATGTTGCGCTCGCCCGGAAAGATCATTCCAAGCGTTCCGGATTGTCCGGTCGCCAATCGACGCGCGGCAGCACTGGGTCGATACCCATGCAGATCGGCCGCGGCCTTGACGCGGAGCCGGGTTTCCTCCGAAACTTCCGGAAAGCCGTTCAGCGCCCGGCTGACGGTCGTCTGTGACAATCCGAGGTGGGCCGCGAGTTCGCGCAGGTTCATGGGCTTGCTTGTGACACAA
>JAPLOT010000049.1 GCA_026400595.1 Alphaproteobacteria bacterium
GTTGCGCCCAATGGCAAGGTGATGCTCGTAGGCCAGAGCGACCATGGCATCGGCGCCGCCGCGGCTCATGACGCTCTTGCGTTCAGCATTGGCCCAACCCTGATTGGGCGACGGATTGGCTCCATCCTGATAGAGGGGAAGGAAGCGAAGCTTCTTCGCTCTAGCGCGGGCATAGGCGCGTTCGAGTGCGCCCTGATCAAAGTCGAAACCAATAACCTTTGTGGCACCCGACTGCAGGGCGACTTCGGAATAGTCACCCGTATTGCAGCCAATGTCCCAGAGCTGCTTCGGCTTCACCTTGCTGCAGAACTCCGCGACGAACCGCTTCTTCGCCTTTTGCTCGTCGGTGTCGTAGGTGGTGTTTTCCGCGTAGTTCTGCCACACGGTCTGGCCGGTATCCTTCGGCTGAAGGCCGGATATCCAGTCGCGTAGGCCCAGCAGCATGCGCTCGAAATTGAGCTTCGGAAGCTTGACCGTCTTGGCCTTCGCAACGCTCTTGCCATTGTCAACCATCGCCGCCGACTGGAGGCGCGCCTGCATGGTCACATGGGTCAGCACGTTGAAGGAGAAGTTGCGCCACCACGGCATGATGCTCGCAAGCATGGAGGTCTCGATGCCCTCCAGATTGCCGCGGAACCAGTTGTTGTGCGGAACGCCGAAATAGGCCCGGAGCAACAGCGGGTTCAGGAATTGCTCGCAGAACTGGCGGTGACCGGCCCAGATTTCGCCCTCGACATACTTGCGGAAGGACAGCACATCGATGAAGACGGGATCCACACCGTCGAACTGGACATTGTAGGCCGTCGAGTCTGTCAGGGCGAAGCCGCCGCGGAGGGCCTCGACGTGGACATCGAGGTGCAGCAGGGCAGCCGACTTGAGCAGCGGAAAGGACCACTCATAAGGATAGGAAATGAATGGGACGCGCTTGTGATGCAGCACCAGAGAGGGATCAACGCCAGAGTTGGCAAGCAGCTTGGCGTCGACCTCGGAGGTCGAGACCAGCTTACCTCGTTCCATCATCTTGTCGAGGAGTCCCGACTGCCGGAAGGCGACGAAGTCATTGGCGGCTTTGGCCATGACGGCACGGTAGATCTCGCCACTCAAGGCGTAAATCTTTCCGCCGGGATCGCGGAACGATCCCGAGTCAGCTATGGCAGAGCTCATTGCGCGGAATCCGCGCTGTCTTCTCTGTTCGCGGGGCGGCCCAGGCCGACGAGCGACTTGATCTTGTACCAGTACATCTTGATAACGAAGAGCGAGCTGGCAACAGACGCAATGATCGCCTGAAGGATGATCGATCCTGTTCCCGGATCGAGATAGGCATGTGCAGAGGTTTCAAGGCTGACCAGTGCAGCGGCACTCAAGCAAACAACGCTCGCGATTCTCATTTCTGTCCCCATAGTATAGGGATGGAAACTTAGTCAAAGGCTCTAAACATTGGATTAAGTGCGGCGCAAAACTTCTCAGCACTTGCCACTTTTCTGCCAAGAGACACTCCACCAAGTCCGGGGGTCGGGAATCGGTGCCGGCCCAGGCACGGACATCGGGGAGGCCACCCTTTGTCTAGCCCGGACCGGCGAACCCCTCGTCTCAGGAGATGCGGCGGACCTGAAGCGCGGGGCATTGCGGTGAAGCGCTGCCGCTTCGATGTGTTGCTGGACGGCCAACATGCCATCCCGCCGCGAGAACCCTGGCGGCCGAAAAAGCCGAAAAGTTCTCTTGATTTCGATTACAAATGTATGGGAACGGTTGCGGCAGCGCCAGCGTAACTTATAGTAAACACTGCGCTTTCACCGTTTAGGATGAAGCGTTAGGGTAAACCGCTTACCGAGACTGGCAGGTCAGCGCTTCTTCTTCGCCGGCTTCTTTGCAGCGGCCTTCTTCGGTGCAGGCTTCCTGGTTGCGGCTTTCCTGGCGGCAGGCTTCTTCGCTGCTGGCTTCTTCGCCGCCTGCTTCTTCTTGGCAGGCTCTGCTGCCGGGGCCGCAGTGGTCACGGGTCCCATCTTGCCGGCAATCTCGCCCAGCTTCTCGAAGAACTGGCCGGCGAGCATGCGCGACGTCGGTTCGATGAAACGCGCCGCAAGGCTGGCGATCTTGCCGCCCACCTGCACATCGACATCATAGGACAGCCGGGTCCCTTCCGGCACGGTTTCAAGGCGCACATCGGCACCGCCCGACGCCGAGCCCATCAGCGACTTGCCTTCGCCGGAGATGCGATAGCCATTTGGCGGGTCGAGATCCGACAGCGTGACCGCACCCTTGTAGGAGGCCTTCACCGGACCGAGCTTGAGGGTCACCTTGGCTTCCATGCTGGTGTCGGAATGCTTGGTGATGCTCTCGCACCCCGGAATGCACTGCTTCAGCACTTGCGGGTCGTTGAGCGCCTTCCATACGGTTTCACGCGTGGCTGGAATGATGACATCATCGGACAGCTTCATGTTCGGATTCCCTTCCCCGTCTGGCGCGGCATTATGCCGGAACGTCGCCGCGTTTCCACTGTTCCTTCGTCGCGGTCCGGAACGCATCGAACCGGCCCTCGGCGATGGCGGCGCGGATGCCCTGCATCAGCGACTGGTAATAGGCGATGTTGGCCCAGGACAGCAGCATCATGCCCAAGAGCTCGCCCGAGCGGATCAGGTGATGCAGGTAGGCCCGCGAGTATTGCGACAGCGCCGGGCACGGATGTTCCGGATCGAGCGGCCGCGGGTCGCCGGCATGCCGGGCATTGCGCAGGTTGATCTTGCCGAAACGGGTGAAGGCCTGCCCGTGACGGCCCGACCGCGTGGGCATGACGCAGTCGAACATGTCGATGCCGCGGGCCACCGATTCGAGAATGTCTTCGGGCGTGCCGACGCCCATCAGGTAGCGCGGACGGTCAACCGGCAGATGGGGCGCGGTGGCCTCGATGGTCTGCAGCATCAGGGCCTGGCCCTCGCCCACCGCAAGGCCGCCGATGGCGTAGCCTTCGAAGCCGATGAACTTGAGGCCCTCGGCACTCTCGCGCCGCAGCCGCGCGTTGACGCCACCCTGCACGATGCCGAAATTGCCCCGCCCCGGCTGCTGGCCAAAGGCCCGGCGTGACCGTTCGGCCCAGCGGAGCGACAGCTGCATCGCCTTCTCGGCGGCCTTCTCGGTATGCGGAAACTCCAGGCACTGGTCGAGCTGCATCTGGATGTCGGAGCCGAGCAGGCGCTGGATCTCCATGGCGCGTTCCGGTGTCAGCTCGTGCCGCTTGCCATCGATATGCGACTGGAAGACCGCGCCCTGTTCGGTGATCTTGCGGATCTTGGAGAGCGACATGATCTGGAAGCCGCCCGAGTCGGTGAGAATGGGCCGCTTCCAGCCGATGAAGCGGTGAAGCCCGCCGAGTTCCGCGACCTGCTCGGCACCGGGGCGGAGCATGAGGTGATAGGTATTGCCCAGGATGATGTCGGCGCCCGTCGCCTCGACCTGGTCGAGATAGAGTCCCTTCACGGTGCCGACGGTGCCCACCGGCATGAAGGCAGGCGTGCGGATGTCGCCATGCCGCGTCTGAACCGTACCAAGGCGGGCCAGGCCGTCGGACGCATGAAGGGTGAAGCCGAAGGGTCTTTCCGTCATGGCGCCGGGAATAGCAGGCTGGCATCGCCATAGGAATAGAACCGATAGTCGTGGGCGATGGCATGGGCATAGGCGGATCGCATCCGCTCCACCCCCGAAAAGGCCGAGACCAGCATGAAGAGCGTCGACTTCGGCAGATGGAAATTGGTGATCAGCAGGTCGACCGCCCGGAACCGGTAGCCGGGCGTGATGAAGATATCGGTGGTTCCGCTGAAGGGAGCGAGGCCCGCACTCTCCAGCAACCGAAGCGAAGTCGTGCCCACGGCCACGATCCGGCCGCCGGCCGCTCGGGCCGCGGCCAGCCGCCCGGCAACGGCCGCCGACACCTCGCCCCACTCGGCATGCATGCGATGGTCCCTGGTGTCCTCGGCCTTTACCGGCAGGAAGGTCCCTGCCCCGACATGAAGCGTTACGAATTCTCGCGATATTCCCGCATCTTGCAAGGACTTCATCAGGTTCGGCGTGAAGTGCAGCCCGGCCGTGGGCGCAGCGACGGCGCCTTCCTTCTCGGCGTAAACCGTCTGGTAGTCGGCACGGTCCTGCGCGTCGACGCCGCGCTTGCCCGCGATATAGGGCGGCAAGGGCATCTCGCCCACGGCCTGCAGGGCCGCATCGAGATCCGGTCCGGACAGGCCAAAGGCGAGCGTGACTTCGCCCGCGTCTCCCTTGGCCTCCACCGCCGCTTCCAGCGTCCCGCCGAAGACCAGCCGGTCACCCGCCTGTAGTTTCTTGCCGGGCCGGGCAAAGGCCTTCCAGCGCCTTCCGTCGAGCCGCATGTGCAGCAGCGCCTCGATCTTCGGCGTGGTGCCACCGCGGCCGATGCGCTGGCCGCGCAGGGCGGCGGGAATGACCTTGGTGTCGTTGAAGACCAGCACGTCGCCTGGCCGCAACAGGCCCGGCAGCTCCGCGACGCTGTGGTCCTCCAGCCGATCGGGGCGGACGACAAGCAGCTTCGCGGATTCGCGCGGCACCGCCGGCCGCAGGGCAATCCGCTCCGGCGGCAGATCGAAGTCGAAGTCGGAAACGCGCATCAGGGGCCGGAGCAGCTCACCGCCCAGGCGCCGACGCCGGGCATGTGCAGGATGCCGCCGGTGGCGTCGAAGGGCTCTCCCTCGCCGGCCGGCTCTTCATGGGCGGTGAACAGGCGAAGCCTCGCAACGATGCCGCCCATGCCCTCGCTCATCACGTCGATCCACATCTGGTCGCCGGTGTCGAAGGCCTGGCCGACCTCGACCTTCGTCATCCCGGCGTCCGGCTTGGTGGACCATTGCTTGCCATCGGCGCTGATGCGGATCGTGTCGATGGCGATCACGTCCAGCGAACCGAGCAGCACCTCGAAACTTGCTTTCTCCTCGCCGTCGCCGCAAATCACCCACTCCGTCGCCGAGGCGGGACCGGCAAGTGCGGCAGACAGGGCAGCGGCGGCGAGGAGAGGCTTCATGGCTTGACGTCGGCCGCGACCTGCATCCTGGCGATCTTGTCGGGCTCGCGCACCGGCTCGCCGCGCTTGATGGTGTCGACAATCTCCATGCCATCGACCACCTTGCCCCAGACCGTGTACTGACGATCGAGGAAGCCCGCATCATCGAAGCAGATGAAGAACTGGCTGTTGGCCGAATCCGGATTCTGCGAGCGCGCCATGGAGCAGATGCCGCGCACATGCGGTTCGCGCGAGAACTCCTGCTTGAGGTTCGGCCGCTTCGAACCGCCCATGCCGGTTCCCGTGGGATCGCCGCCCTGGGCCATGAAGCCCTCGATCACGCGGTGGAACACCACATTGTCGTAGAAGCCTTCGCGCGCCAGCGTCTTGATCTGCGCCACGTGATTGGGCGCGAGATCGGGACGGAGCTGGATCGTGACCCGGCCCTTGGGCTCACCCTTGGCCGTGGCGATGTCCATGTAGATCGTGTTCTCGAGATCAGCCATCACTTCACCGTCACCTTGACCATCTTGTCGGGTTTCGCCGGCGGCTCGCCGCGCGCGATCTTGTCGACGCAGGCCATGCCCTGCTCATCGACCTTGCCCCAGACCGTGTAGTTGCTGTCGAGGAAGCCGCCCTCGGCGAACATGATGAAGAACTGGCTGTTGGCCGAGTTCGGATCCTGCGACCGGGCCATGCCGACGGTGCCGCGCGCGAAGTGCTCTGCGGTGAACTCCGCCTGGATGTCGGGCTCGTTGGACCCGCCCATGCCGGTGCCGGTCGGATCGCCGGTCTGCGCCATGAATCCGTCGATCACGCGGTGAAAGACGATGCCGTCGTAGAAGCCCTCCTTCGCGAGCTTGGTGATCTGCTTGACGTGCTTGGGCGCCAGATCGGCCCGCAGCGTGATGTCGAAGGAGCAGCCCTTGCTGGTCTCGACGATGAGTTTCTCGGCCGCAAGCGCGGGGCCTGCCAGCATGCCCGCCGCCAGCGCGGCAAGGCCCAGTTTCTTGATCATGATCTCTCCTTTGGTTACCGGTCCGGTTCCTGAACGGACAGCATGAAAATGTCAATGCGATGGCTTTCCGTCCCATCCGTCCGCCGCATTGCCCTGCCGCGCAAACAGTGCAAATCTCGGCACAACGCCCCGGAGAACCAGCATGAAAGTCACCTCTTTCGATCACGTCTCGCTGCCCGTGACCGACCTCGACCGGTCTGTCGCATTCTATCGGGACGTCATGGGACTGCAGCGGATTGCCCGGCCGCCGTTCAACAATACCGGCGCCTGGATGGCCAGCGGGACGCTGGAGATCCACCTGACGGTCAATCCCCAGGTTCACTTCCGCCCCGCGCCATTGGTCGATACCGCCGAGATACACTTCGCGGCCCGCGTGGCCGACTTCAAAGCCACCGTCCGGCACCTCGAATCCCTGGGCTACACCGCGGACAGGCCAGATGGCGACTCCAAGCGGCTGGTCTTCCGCCTGGAGGGGCCCGCGCCCTACCTGCAGCTCTATCTGGTGGACCCCGACAATCACGTCATCGAGATCAATGACGCAGCACTCAAGTCGCCTTGAGCGCCGCCTTCACCACGGCCACGGCTTCCTTCGGGATGAACAGGGTTACATCCCCGCCCATGCGGGCGATCTGCTTCACCAGCGACGAGGCGATCATCCGGGTGGCAGGCGAAGCGGCGAGGAAGACCGTCTCGATGTCGGGCGCCAGGGCGCCGTTCATCTGCCCCATCTGCACCTCGTAGTCGAAGTCCGACGCATCGCGCAGGCCGCGAATGATGAGACTGGCATGGGCGCGCCGCGCGGCGTCCACGGCAAGGCCATCGAAGGTCTCGATCGAGATCTTCACGCCCGTATGTTCCGCGATGGGCCGCGTCACCTGGTCCAGCAGCTCGATGCGCTGCCCCGCTGCAATGAGGGCCTGCTTGCCATGATGCACGCCGACACCCAGCACCAGCCTGTCCACCAGCCGCGCCGAGCGGGCAATGATGTCGAGATGCCCGAAGGTGACGGGGTCGAAGGAGCCGGGATAGAAACCAATCCTTGCCATGGCCCAAGACTAGACGCTTCATCATGCTGCCGCAACCTGTCAGCAGGGTGGCGGTAGCAAAGGATTGTTTCGAGGATCTGCACCAAGGGAGGCCGCAATGTCAGAGGAAAACCAGTCCTGCGTTTCACACGTGTCACTTGGAACGAATGACTACGAAAGAGCAAAGGCCTTCTATGGCCGCGTCCTGAAGGTCATTGGCTGCAAGCTCATCATGGAGCACCCCGGGGCGGCCGCCTTCGGAAAGGTCTATCCGGAATTCTGGATCAACAGTCCCTTTGACGGCAAGCCGGCCACTGCAGGAAACGGGACCCATGTGGGTTTCGCGGCACAGTCGAAGGCCGAGGTCGACCTGTTCTACAAGGAGGCGCTAGCCGCCGGCGCCACGGCAGATGGCGACCCCGGCCATCGTCATGACTATGGCGAGCCCTACTACGGCTGCTTCGTGCGCGACCCCGACGGCCACAAGATCGAGGCCACCTATTGGGACATGGAGCTGGCGCGAAAGCTCGGCATGGCCTGAGGCTCAGCGTCCGCGCAAGGCCATCCAGAGGCCGCCCGCCATGAGGAAGCAGCCGCTCGCAATCTCGAGCGCGCGGATGCGCGACCGCGACAGCCAGGCCCCGGCGCGGCCCGCCAGCAGGGCGTAAGCCGTGTCACCCGCCAGGGCGATCGCCATGAAGGTGCCGCCCAGCAGCAGGATCTGCCGCATCGGGTCACCATCGGGGGTGATGAAGGGCGGGATCATGGCGCCGAAGAGCACCAGCATCTTCGGATTGGAGATGATCACGATGAAGCCCTGGAGAAAGAAGCTGCCATTGGGCCGGGCACGGTCAACCGCCACCGCGAGGTCGCCCTTGGAACGGAACAGCCTGATGGCGAGCCAGACCAGATAGGCCGCGCCCGCGTAGCGCAGCACATCGAACCAGACGCCCATGACCTCGATGGCGGCACCAAGGCCCAGGGCGGCAATGCCCAGCCAGATCAGGAAACCCGCCTGGGTGCCCAGAACATTCATCAGTCCAGCCGATGCGCCATGGCGCAGGCTGTTGGCGATGATGACCGTGACCGTGGGCCCCGGCACGAAGGCCAACGCCGCGGCCGCGAGGCAGAAGGCGAGATATGTCTCAAGTGTCATGCAGCGGCGCTCCTCTTCCCCTGGCCCGGTCAGGCCTCGGCTTCGGCTTCATCCTCGCTGATGTGCTCGACCGACACGACATGCTCGTCATCCGCCACGTCGATGACGATGACACCTTGCGTCGATCGCCCGGCCTTGCGGATGTCATGCACCGGGCAGCGGATGAGCTGGCCGCCATCGGTGACCAGCATGATCTCATCCTCGTCCTGCACCGGGAAGCTGGCCACCAGCGGGCCGTTGCGGTCGTTCACCGCCATGGCCACGATGCCTTTGCCGCCACGGCCGGTGATGCGGTATTCGTAGGATGACGTGCGCTTGCCATAGCCGTTGGCCGACACGGTGAGGATCACCTGCTCGGCCGCGCCCAGCTCGGCATAGCGCTCCTGCGACAGCGTTGCATCGGCTGCCGTCTCCTCATCCGAAACGCCCGCTTCCGTCTCTTCCCCGGCGACAGCGCGCGACATTTTAAGGAAGGCCGCACGCTCATCCGCCGTGGCTTCGACGTGGCGCAGGATCGACATGGAGATGACCCTGTCGCCGTCTTCCAGCCGGATGCCGCGGACACCGGTGGAATCGCGCCCCTTGAACACGCGCACGTCGCTCACCGGGAAGCGGATGCATTGCCCCTGCGCGGTGGTCAGGTGCACGTCATTCGCCTCGGTGCAGATTTCGACGCCTGCGATCTGGTCACCCTCGTCCAGTTTCATGGCGATCTTGCCGGCCCGGTTGATGCTTTCGAAGTCGGACAGCTCATTGCGCCGGACATTGCCGGAGCGGGTTGCAAACATCAGCTGCAGCGAACCCCAGGTGGCTTCATCCTCCGGCATGGGCATGATGGTGGTGATGTGCTCGTCCTGCGCCAGCGGCAGCAGGTTGATCAGCGCCTTGCCGCGCGACTGCGGATTGCCCACCGGCAGGCGCCAGACCTTCATGCGATAGACCATGCCCGCCGACGAGAAGAACAGGATCGGCGTATGGGTGCTGGCGACAAAGAGCTTGGTGACGAAATCCTCGTCGCGGGTCTGCATCCCGGCGCGGCCTTTGCCGCCGCGGCGCTGGGCCCGGTAGGTCGACAGCGGCACACGCTTGACATAGCCGGCATGGCTGACCGTCACCACCATGTCCTCGCGCTGGATCAGGTCTTCGTCCTCGACCTCGCCGTCATTGTCGATGATCTCGGTGCGGCGCGGCGTGGCGAACTCGGTCTTGAGCGCGGTCAGTTCATCGCGGATGATGTTCATCACGCGCTCGCGCGACTTGAGGATATCCAGGTAGTTGGAAATCTCGGCCGCGAGTTTCTCCAGTTCTTCGGCAATCTCGTCGCGGCCCAGCGCCGTCAGGCGCTGCAGGCGCAGATCGAGAATGGCGCGGGCCTGCTCGTCCGACAGGCGATATGTATCGTCAGAAGCAAGGCGATGGCGCGGATCGGCGATCAGCGCGATCAGCGGTGCCATGTCCTTCGCCGGCCAGGCACGCGCCATCAAGGACTCGCGCGCCTCGGCGGCGTCGCGGGCATTGCGGATCAGCGCGATCACTTCATCGATATTGGCAACCGCAATGGCGAGGCCGACGAGGATGTGGGCACGGTCGCGCGCCTTGGCGAGAAGATACTTGGTCCGCCGGGTGACGACCTCCTCGCGGAAGGCGATGAAGGCCTGGATCAGGTCCTTCAGGTTCATCTGCTCCGGGCGGCCGCCGGTCAGGCAG
>JAPLOT010000188.1 GCA_026400595.1 Alphaproteobacteria bacterium
CGCGGCGATCACACCCTCGGCGATGACGTCGCACTTCATGATGCCACCAAAGATGTTGACCAGGATGCCCTTCACCCTCGGATCGGCGGTGATGATCTTGAAGGCTGCCGCCACCTTCTCCTTCGAGGCGCCGCCGCCGACATCGAGGAAGTTGGCGGGCTCGGCGCCGTAGAGCTTGATGATGTCCATGGTGGCCATGGCAAGGCCCGCACCATTCACCATGCAGCCGATCGAGCCGTCCAGCGCGACATAGGAGAGATCGAACTTCGATGCTTCGATCTCCTTCTGGTCCTCTTCGCTGAGGTCGCGCAGGTCCTTGATGTCGGGATGCCGGTCGAGGGCATTGGAGTCGAAGTTGATCTTGGCGTCGAGGCAGAGAAGATGGCCTTCCTTGGTCACCACCAGCGGATTGATCTCGAGCAGGCTCATGTCCTTCTCCACGAAGGCGCGATAGAGCTGGCCGATCATCTTCACGCAGTGCTTGACCTGGTCGCCCTCCAGCTTGAGCGCGGACGCGATGCGACGTCCGACATAGCTGGAGTAACCCGCCGCGGGATCGACCTGCACGGTGACGATCTTCTCCGGCGTGTCATGGGCCACTTCCTCGATGTTCATGCCGCCCTCGGTGGAGGCAATGAAGGCGACGCGCGACGTTTCTCTGTCCACCACGATCGAGAGATAGAGTTCGCGGGCGATGGCCGTGCCTTCCTCGATGTAGAGCCGCTGCACGATCTTGCCCTGCGGGCCTGTCTGGTGGGTCACCAGCGTCATGCCCAGCATGCGCTTGGCTTCGGCTTTCACATCGTCGATGGATCTCACCACCTTGACGCCGCCGCCCTTGCCGCGGCCGCCGGCATGGATCTGGGCCTTCACCACCCAGACCGGGCCGCCGAGCACCTCGGCCGCCTTGACCGCTTCATCCACCGAAAAGGCTGGAATGCCCTTGCCGGTCGCCACACCAAAGCCGCGGAGAACCTCCTTGGCCTGATACTCGTGAATATTCATCTGCGCTGTCCTGGAGTTGCGTGCGCGTCACCGGCCTCAGGCGAGGTCAGGGGCGATGGTCCTGGCCGCGGCCATGAGGCCGTGCACGGCATCGACCGACTTCTTGAATCCGGCCTTTTCATCGTCGTTCAGCGCGATCTCGGCGATGCGCTCCACACCGCTTTCGCCGATCACCACCGGCACGCCGACATAGGTGTCCTTGACGCCATACTGACCGGTGAGATGGGCGGCACAGGGCAGAAGCCGCTTCTTGTCCTTGAGATAGCTCTCCGCCATGACGATGGCCGAGGTGGCCGGCGCGTAGTAGGCCGAACCGGTCTTCAGCAGGCCGACGATCTCGGCGCCGCCGTCGCGGGTGCGCTGGACGATCTTGTCGATGCGCTCCTGGCTGGACCAGCCCATCTTGATGAGGTCAGGAACCGGAATGCCGGCCACCGCGGAGTAGCGGACCAACGGCACCATGGTGTCGCCATGACCGCCGAGCACGAAGGCGGTGACATCCTCCACCGAGACCTTGAATTCTTCCGCGAGGAAGTGGCGGAAGCGCGCAGAGTCCAGCACGCCGGCCATGCCGACCACCTTGTTGGTCGGCAGGCCGCAGTATTTCTGCAGGGCCCAGACCATCACGTCGAGCGGGTTGGTGATGCAGATGACGAAGGCGTTGGGCGCATGCTGCTTGATGCCCGCGCCGACCGCGGCCATGACCTTGAGGTTGATGCCGAGCAGGTCGTCGCGGCTCATGCCGGGCTTGCGCGGGACACCGGCAGTGACGATGCAGACATCTGCGCCGGCGATCGCCTCATAGCCGTTGGCGCCACTCAGTTTCGCGTCGAATCCTTCCACCGGCCCCGACTGGGCGATGTCCAGCGACTTGCCCTGAGGAAGGCCTTCCGCGATGTCGAAGACGACGATGTCGCCAAGTTCCTTGAGCGCCGCCAGATGTGCCAGGGTGCCGCCGATCATGCCCCCGCCGATCAACGCGATCTTCTTCCGTGCCATGTCCACTTGATCCTTCTGACGCGAAGCGAAATGTCGTTTCGCATTGCAATAACGACGCTTTCTGTAGACCCCCTGATTAGCAGCTTCAAGACGGCCACCTAGTCAATTCGATCTAGAAACTTGACCAAAACGTCAAGTTTCGACGATTTTTTTGCCCCACCAAGCGGCGGATTGCATCTCCTTCAGCCGGGAAACCGTCCGTCCAAACTCGAATCGGTGGTCACCAGCGGGGTAAATGCCTTCCGGCGGAACTGCCGAACTGGCAACAAACCTGACTCGCGCGTCATAGAGCGTATCGATGAGCAGCACCAAGCGCTTGGCCTCGTTGCGCCGCTCCGGTCCGAGTTTCGGGATGCCGGAGAGGAAAACGGTCCGAAAATGCCGGGCCAGCGCCAGATAGTCGGGTGGACCCAGCGGCTTCTCGCAGAGATCGGCGAAGCTGAAGCGGGCGCAACCATGCGCGGCCTCGGGCACGTGCAGGTGGCGTCCCAGAACATCGATCTCGACGGGCACGCCCGCCTCGGTGTCGGTCAGCCGCCGCCACAGATCCTGCATCCGGGCAGCGGTTTCCGGACCGAGCGGGGTGAGAAAGGTCTCGTGGCCCTTGACCCGGCCCAGCCGGTAATCGATGGCCCCGTCGAGCGAAATCACGTCAAGGCGCTCCTCGATCAGGCGAATGAAGGGCAGAAAGAGCTGGCGGTTAAGTCCGTCCTTGTAGAGGTCGGCGGGGGCCAGATTGGAAGTGGTCACGATCACTGTGCCGTTGGCCAGCAGCCCTTCGAAAAGCCGGCCCAGGATCATCGCATCGGCGATGTCGGTCACCTGCATTTCATCAAGGCAGAGCAGCCGCGACTCCGCGGCAATCGCCTTTGCCACCGGCGCGATGGCGTCCTGCGCCTGATTCCGGCGCAGGGCATGGAGCCGGGCATGGACGTCCTGCATGAAGGCATGAAAATGAACGCGCCGCTTGCTGGCGATGGCGGCATGCGCGAAGAAGAGATCCATCAGCATGGTCTTGCCCCGGCCGACTTCGCCGAAAATGTAGAGGCCCTTGAGTTTTTCGGCAGGCTTGCGGAAACGGCCAAGCAGGCCGCGCGGCGTGCTGGCCGCTAGCGAATCGGACAGCACCGCCAGACGGTCCAGCACCTTTTCCTGCGCGGTGTCGCTGCGCAGGTCACCGCGCGCGGCGGCGGTCCGGTAGCGGTCGAGAAGTTCAGGCATAGCCTCACGAGAGATTTTCGAGGAAGAAGCGCATGAACACCGCATAGGCCGCAACCACCGACGTGAAGGCGAAGGCGGAAATCACCACCTGGAGCCGCGACAGCGGTTCGAGGCCCGTATCGATCTTCCGTGTACGGATATTCATGAGGATGGCCAAGGCTCCGAAGATCAGCAGCAGGATCTGCTGGGCATACCATCCGGCGGCCATGATGGCGAGGCCCGCGGCAATGAGCGCGAAACGGGCCCAGCTGCCAAGCAGCCGCGCGGCCACCGAGCGCAGGACCACGCCACCGTCAAGTGGCTCGACCGGCAGCAGGTTGAAGAGATTCAGCGCGACCGCTACCAGCCCGAAGCTCAGGGCCAGATCGCGGCCGATGCCGCTCGGCCCGAACGTCAGGTAGGCAACGGCCGCCATCGGAATGAGGATACTGAAGGCTGGCCCCATAATGGCGGCAAAGACACTCTGGCCCTGGGTGACGAAGCCGAGGCGCGGCACGGCGACGGCGCCAAGGAAGGGCAGGAACACCATGCGGCCCCAGGGCTGGCCGATGAGCCGATAGGCAAGCAGGTGTCCGAACTCGTGGACCAGCAGGGCGGCCAGCAGCAGCAGGGCAATGCCCCAGCCGAAGGCGAAGGCGAAGGCCCAGAGCGAGATGGCGCCGGTGACCAGCGCCAGGCCGGCCGAGATCAGTGCATCGGTGCGGTAGTCCGGCACGCCGGTCTCGGCCACGCCCCTGATGCGGTAGGCGCTGCCCCAGAGATCGGCGCGGCCCAGGATCTGGGCGAGCAGCGGCCGCGGTCCCCATTCGTAGGTGATGCGGAAGCGCGTTCCATCGCGCTCCGGCGACAGCTCCGTCCGCATGCGCAGCAGTTCGCTGTTCTCAGACTTGCCTTCCAGGCCCACGCGGCGCACCTCGATCAGGCGCGGCGCATCGCGCTTCACCACTTCGAAAAGGGCATTCGACGACTGCACGGATCCGGTCGCGAGGGCCGTCACGAAGGTCAGGCGGTAGACCTCCCCAGGCGCATCGATCCGGGTGCAGGTGACACGCGTGCGCTGCCAGCGCTGGTTGTCCCCTTCGCTGAAGTCGACCAGCGGAAAGACCTTGTCCATGGGCGCGCGAATGAAGACTGAGGCCCGCGGCGTCACGCGCCAGCGGAAGCCCAGAAGGGCCAGCAGCAACAGAATGAACGGAAGCTCACGCCCCACGTTCTGAAAGACATCTTGCATCGTTCCAGCCACCCCCAAGGTGCTGACATCAACTGTCAGTCACCTAGCCTAGAGCAGAATCCCTACAGCAAAGTGAGGATCCTCCATGTCAAACCCCGTTTTCGAGCTTGTCATCTACAAGGTGAAGAATCCGCAAACTGCGGCCCGGATCAGGGCCGGACTGCAGCC
>JAPLOT010000266.1 GCA_026400595.1 Alphaproteobacteria bacterium
CACGCGCTTTACGCCATCATAAGCAATTATATCAGCTGTCGCATAGGTCTCGGTTAACGTCGCAGGCAAAAAGCTGCCCGTCCCGACCACGTCCAGCGGAACGCGCGCGGCCCCCATGATCTGGCACTTCTGGGGATCGAACCCCGATGACCCGACAATCGTCGCCTGGCGGTATCCGGCCGCGTCCAGCGCCCGCCGGATATGGATGATCGCCGCCGCCGAGACCCCCTTGCCGAAGAGGATGCGGCGGACCTTGTCGACCAGGATGTTGTTGGGATCGAGCTGAACCGCCGTGCCGCCCAGAACCTGCTCGACGATGTTGTACTCGCCCTGCACGCCAAGCCATTGGCCCACGGTCTCGACCGACTTCTCGTAATCGAGCCCTTCGGCGAAGCGGCCGCCATGGGTATCGAGGCGGATGCCGAAGCTCTTGCCGCGATCCTGGAGCCGGGCATCATCATAGAACCACTGTGCGCAGCGGATCGAATCCGTGACCTCCTCGCCGGTGTAGTCCACGAGCGCAATCAGGGATTTCGCTTCCGGGATGGACTCCGCAAAGAGCTGCATGGCCCTGAGCACGTCGCCGCCGGTATAACCCACCAGGGCATGCGGCATGGTCCCCATGCCGGACGAAGCGCCGAAGAAGGGCGCAGTCAGATCCTGCGACGAGCCGATGAACCCCTTCACCCCGGAATCGGCGCGGCGCGCCGCGGCACTCCCGACGGCTGCGCCATAGGCGGCCAGAATGTTCATTTCAGCCCCGCTGGCGTGCCGCGCATGCATGTCCATGAAGGCTGCGTTGGGCAGCGCGCGGCACATCTCATAGGCGTTGTTGGCGGAGACGCAGGGGAACCCGGTCTTCTGCAGCAGCAGGGTTTCCACCTCCGAGAGCCGCGCCATGGAGCCGGTGATTTCCAGCATCTTGCTTTCGGAGGGCACCACATCGCCCTCCTCGTAGAAGCGCCGGATGCGCACGTCCGGGACGAAGTGCCGGATCAGCCGGATGGTGGGTTCCAGTGCGGCCACGACGCGGCGGCGCATGAAGACGGCGAAGGTGACCTGGGAATCGCCATGCGCGGCCACGATGCGGCTGGTGTTGGTGAAGTACTTGTCGGTCTGCGAGGCAATGCTGCCCGCGCTCAGCGCGGTTGCGACGAGCCGGTCGAGAATGGCCTCATGGCCGGGAATGAGCGGCGCGCGCTTGTCCATGATCGGGGCAGTCTTGCGCGAAATCCGGGAGAGGTCAAACGCCCTTGAGCGACTTCATCAAGGCGGCGGCCCCGGTGTGCAGCAGATCGACGTCCACGGCGGCCGCGATGAAAGTGAAGCCCAGACCCAGATAGGCCTTGATCACCTCAGCCCCGCCGCCGAAGGCCCCGGCCACCAGGTTATTGGCGCGCGCGGCGGCAACCACCTTCTCCATGGCGGCCAGCGTCTGCGTGCCGGTCTTGTCGATGCCGGCGCCGCGCGACAGGGCGATCGACAGGTCGCTCGGGCCCACGAACAGCCCGTCGAGGCCGGGGGTCGCTGCGATCTCGGCGACGGCGTCCAGGGCCTGAACCGTCTCGATCATGGCGAAGACCATGGTCATGCGGTTGGCCTCGCGCAGATATTCGCCGGGGGTCAGGCCCGAGGCCTGGAGGGCCGTATAGCCGCCCCAGCTGCGCCCGCCGATGGGTGGATACTTGGCCGCCCGTACCAGCGCCTCGGCTTCCGCCCGGCTGTTGATCATGGGGGAAATCACGGCAACCGCGCCGGCATCCAGCGCCTGGCCCGGAATGGCCGGATCGTTCCACAAGGCCCGGATGATGGCGGGCTTGCCCATCGCGTTGATGGCGGCAACCATCGGCACGGCATCGGAAAAGCCGATCATGCCATGCTGCATGTCGAGACAGGCGCCGTCGAAGGGCAGACGCGCCACCTGTGCCGCCAGGCCGGCACTGGGAATCGACAGCCAGGAGAACAGAAACGGCTCGCCAGTGGCGAGCCGCGCTCTCAGATCGAAATGGGCGGCACCCACTTACCCGGCTGCCTTGATCTGCTCGATGGCCTGCCCCATCAACTCGTCCATGGTGCGGCGGAGCTGATGATCCGACTGGTCCACGCCCTTGGCATCGAAGTCCTTGCGAACCTTGCGGAAAACGTCCTCGTCGCCGGCCTCTTCGAAGTCGGCCGCCACGACGGTCTTGGCATAGGCCTCGGCCTCGGCGCCGGACAGGCCCAGCTTTTCGGCCGCCCACAGTCCCAAGAGCTTGTTGCGGCGGGCACCCGCCTTGAACCTGAGTTCCTCGTCATGGGCGAACTTCTTCTCGAAGCCCTCCTCGCGCTTGTCGAAGGTGGTCATTCAGCACTCCTGTTGAGCCATTGGCAGCTTGAAATAGCCAGTGACCTCCGCCAAATCAACCTCGGAAGGGCCATTGTGCGCCGCACAACGATGGTTTATTGAGCGGCCGTACTGGACTGGGGATTAGGAAGCCCCTTTTCCGCGACAGTTATGGCGTCAGGTCCCGCTCCGGACTAGGGTGTGCGGAGGTAGATAAGGGTATTGATGAGGATACTTGAGATGAACAGCAGGCGTACCCGAATCTACGAGGGAAAGGCCAAGATCCTCTACGAGGGTCCGGAACCCGGCACGATCATCGTCCATTACAAGGACGACGCAACCGCCTTCAATGCGCAGAAAAAGGCCGTGATCGACGGCAAGGGCGTGCTGAATCAGCGCATTTCCGAGTTCATCTTCACCAAGCTCAACGAGCTTGGCATTCCGACCCATTTCCTGCGCACGCTGAACATGCGCGAGCAGCTGGTGCGCGAGGTCGAGATCATTCCGCTCGAGGTGGTGGTCCGCAATGTCGCCGCCGGATCGCTGGCCAAGCGACTGGGCCTGGAGGAAGGCCACGCCCTGCCCCGGTCGATCATCGAATTCTACTACAAGAACGACGAGCTGGGCGATCCCATGGTCTCCGAGGAACACATCACGGCGTTCAACTGGGCCAGCCCCCAGGAGATCGACGACATGATGCACATGGCCATCCGCATCAATGATTTCCTCTCCGGCCTGTTCCTGGGAATCGGCATCAAGCTGGTCGATTTCAAGATCGAGTTCGGCCGGCTCTACGAGAACGACATGATGCGCGTCGTCCTGGCCGACGAGATCAGCCCGGACTGCTGCCGTCTCTGGGACACCAAGACCAACGAGAAGATGGACAAGGACCGCTTCCGCCGCGACATGGGCGGCCTCGTCGAGGCCTATCAGGAAGTGGCGCGCCGCCTCGGCATCATCACCGATTCCGAAAAGCCCGAGCGGTCCAAGCCGAAGCTCGTGAAAACCGACCTGCACTGAGGCCTGCCGATGAAAGCGAAGATCAAGGTCACGCTGAAGTCGGGCGTTCTCGACCCGCAGGGCAAGGCCATCGAGGGTGCGCTCGGCCATCTGGGCTTCGGCGGCGTCGAGCAGGTCCGCCAGGGCAAGTATTTCGAGATCGAACTGGCGGAAACAGACGCTGCGCGCGCGCGTGAGCAGGTCAAGGCCATGTGCGAGAAGCTGATCGCCAATACCGTCATCGAGAACTACGAGATCGAACTGGCATGAAATCCGCCGTTGTCGTCTTTCCCGGCATCAACCGCGAGACCGACATGATGCTGGCGCTGGAAAGGGTGACCGGCACCAAGCCCGTCGCCGTCTGGCATACCGAGACGGACCTCCCGAAGGTCGACCTCGTGGTGGTGCCGGGCGGCTTCTCCTACGGCGACTACCTGCGCTGCGGCGCCATTGCGGCGCGTTCGCCC
>JAPLOT010000440.1 GCA_026400595.1 Alphaproteobacteria bacterium
ACGAGCTACCCCGGCGAACACAAGGCCCTGATCGATCGTGGGACCTTGGACAAGGTCCATGCCATCCTGCAGGAAAGCCCCCGCAAGCGGGCGGCCAGGACACGGGCGGGAACACCGGCCCTGCTCAAAGGGCTCATCTACGGCCCTGATGGTGCAGCCTTTTCGCCCACACATACCCGGAAAGGTGACAGGCTCTACCGCTACTATGTGAGTCAGACCGTGCTGAAGTATGGCGCAGGGGCCTGTCCCGTGGCCCGCGTCCCCGCCGCCGAAATCGAAGCCGCTGTCATCGACCAGATCCGAGGCATGCTGCGGGCCCCTGAGGTCGTCATGGCCACATGGCGCGCCGCGCAGCCGGACTGTAAAGGCCTGGCGGAAGATGAGGTGCGCAAGGCTCTGGCGGAACTCGATCCCTTGTGGGCTGAACTCTTCCCTGCCGAACAGGCCCGTATCATCCAGCTCCTGATCGAGCGCGTGGACATCGGTACAGAAGGGCTGAAGCTCAGGTTCCGCGACAAGGGCCTTTCCCACATGGCGACCGAGGTCGGAAGCATGGCGGACAAGACCCGGAAAGCTGCTGCATGACCGAGCAGACCGTCACCGTCACAGTTCCATTCGCGGTCCGCAAGCGGGGCGGGCGGAAACTCGTCATCACGCCGGATGGCGTGACAGAAGCGCCGGCGCCGAGAACGAACGTCGACAGCGCCCTTCTCAAGGCTCTCGCTCGAGGATTCCGGTGGCGGAAACTTCTGGAGACTGGCGACTTCTCGACCATCGAGGAAATTGCCGACGCCGAAAACATCAATCCGTCCTATGTGAGCCGTGTGTTGCGTATGACGCTGCTGGCACCCGAAATCGTAGAGGCCATTGTGACGGGGCGGCAGCCAGAGGGACTGACCATGCTGACGGCCATGAAGGTGTTTCCGGTCAGTTGGGCACTGCAGCATCGTTCATGGATAGCCTGAGTCCCGATCACAACTCACCCTGAGGGCGAATTGGTTCTCGTCACTCCGTGCCGCCACTCGTCTTGCATTGGGTCCACCAATGGCGGCCAGCCGCCGGATACCATCATGTCGACTTCCCTGCGCTATGCGAGAGGTTGAGGAGCGAGCTGGAGCATTGCGGTTGGCAGAAGATTCAGTCCAGCGCCGCTTCGCCGTGGATGTGGTCGACTGACTTGCTCAAATTCAATTGTCTTAACTAAGTGCAGCTGTTTGATGCGCCGGAACCTCGTGGCAGGGAGGTTCCGGCGCCTGATTGCAGCTATCCCGCCGTTCGAGCGCTACTGCGCGTCATCCAACATTTCTTGAACGCGACTCAGGTTGAAAGCTCCAGGTGTCTGGCTCGGCGGATAGTCTTTCATTGTCAGCAGAAACTTCGTTGCCAGGCCCTGGATGGGGACCAGCACAAAGGCGCGGTCGAGCCACCAGTCGTTGTAGGTGTTGGAGTTATGCTGCGCTTTCTCGAAAGGATCGCGCCGCAGATTGAACAGCAACGGTGCGCGCAGCTCGACGAAGGGCTCCCGCCAGACGCCAAAAGCTTGGCCCCGGTTCTCAAGGAAGACGACCTTCCAGTCATCATAGCGGGCCGCAACGACCTCGCCATCATCGTTCACATACCAGAACTCGTGCCGCGGCGACTCCTTCGAGGTTCCCGACAGGTAGTCCAGCATGTTGTAGCCGTCGATGTAGTTGCGATACTTGCGGCCATTGAGTTCCTCACCCTGGGCCAGCTTCTCCTTGATGTCCGGCGCTCCGGCGACGGCCGCGAAAGTCGGGAGCCAGTCCTCGTGCGAGACGATGCCGTTCAGCGTCTTCCCGGAGAGGAACTTGCCGGGCCAGCGAATGAACGCCGGAACGCGATAGGCACCTTCCCAGTTGGAGTTCTTTTCGCTTCGGAATGGCGTTGTGCCGGCATCAGGCCAGGTATTGTAGTGCGGTCCGTTGTCCGTCGAGTACATAACGATCGTGTCGTTGGCGATGCCGAGGTCGTCGACCAGCTTCAGCAGTTCGCCCACATGCATGTCGTGCTCGACCATCCCGTCGCCATACTCGTCCTGGCCGGAGATGCCGATGTGCTCATCCTTCACGTGGGTCCGGAAGTGCATGCGGGTACCATTCCACCATACGAAGAAGGGCTTCCCAGACTTCACGGCGTCAGTGATGAAGCGCTTTGCCTCCTTCACCGTCTCGTCGTCGATGGTCTCCATGCGCTTCTTCGTCAGCGGGCCCGTATTCTCGATCTTCTGCGTGCCATCCGCATTGGCCCAGGAGTGAATGACACCGCGCGGGCCAAACTTCTTCGCGAATTCCGGAGATTTCGGGTAGTCGCGATGCTCAGGCTCTTCCTCGGCGTTCAGGTGATAGAGGTTGCCGAGGAACTCGTCGAAGCCGTGCATCGTCGGCAAGTGCTCGTCACGATCGCCCTGGTGATTCTTCCCGAATTGGCCGGTGGTGTAGCCTTGCGACTTCAGGATGGTCGCCATCGTGACGTCGGTCTTCTGCCACCCTTGGGGCGCGCCGGGCAGTCCAACCTTGGTCATGCCGGTCCGAACCGGCACGTTGCCACCTATGAAGGCAGCGCGGCCAGCCGTGCAACTCTGTTGTGCATAGTAGTCAGTGAAACTCACGCCTTCATCGCCGATCCGGTCGATGTTGGGCGTCTGGCAACCCATCATGCCGCGATTGTTGCGGCTGATGTTCCAGCTCCCGATATCGTCACCCCAGATGACGAGGATGTTTGGCTTCTTCTCCTGCGCCAGTGCGCTGGCGGCAGACATGACGACAAGTAATGCGACTGCCATGGCCTGACCGGCCAAGGTTGCCGCGTATCGCAAAGTGCGCATTGGGTAATCCTCCCTGCTTTCAGTTGCCCAAGCCACCGGGTCGCCGCGCATAGACTGCGGCTTCGCAGCGGGTTCGGATTACTGTAGCGTCGTTTTGAAAGGAGATTGTCGGGTGGCCATCAATTCAGGTCGAACAAGGCTCAATCTCGCACCACTGGATCAGATCGGATGGCTTGCTGACCAACCGGAAGTGTTCAGGCAGTGGGTTGCGACTGTCGCCGAATGGCGCAACTACAAGTTTGGCCAACCGATCTATCTCGCCGGTGACCCGTCGGATGGACTCTATGGTTTGGCGTCTGGTGCGCTTGAGTTGACGTTTCCGCTCATTGGTGAGGAGCCCATAGGCTTCTATAGGGCAGAGATCGGGTTTTGGATTGGCGACAGCGCTGAGCTTTCAGATGAGCCTCGCATGATTACGCTCTCCGCAACATCCGATTGCAGGATGCTACATATTCCCCACCTCGCAATTAGGACCCGCTTGGTGGATCACCCACTGGACTGGCAGTGTTACTATCGCCTCAGCCATAGCAACGTCAAAACTGCTGTCACGCTCTTGACCGAAAGTCTG
>JAPLOT010000286.1 GCA_026400595.1 Alphaproteobacteria bacterium
GCGAAGCGGTCATGGTGCCGGAGACAGCCATCGTGCAGCGCGGCGACAATGCCTATGTCTATCTGGCACGCGATGCCAAGGCAGAAGAGACACAGGTCCGCGTCGGCAAGCGCATGGCAGGCAACATCGAGATCATCGAGGGCGTGGCTGCCGGTGCCGAAGTGGTGGTGGCCGGCAATACACGCCTGAGCAATGGCGCCGCCATCGAGGTGGTTGCACCCACTTCGGCGGAATAGCGCCATGGGTTTCACCGAACTCTGCATCCGCCGCCCTGTCTTCGCCACGGTGCTGAGCCTCGTGCTGGTGCTCGCAGGTCTCATGTCCTTCAATCGCCTGACCATCCGCGAATACCCGAACATCGACGAGCCGCAGGTGACGGTCCTGACCACCTACACCGGCGCCTCCGCCGAAATCGTGGAATCGCAGGTAACCCAGGTTCTGGAGGGATCGCTCGCGGGCATCGAGGGCATTGATACCATCGAATCGACGTCGCGCGCCGAATCCAGCCGCATCACGATCCGTTTCCGCAATACCGTCGACATCAATGCGGCAACCAGCGATGTCCGCGATCGTGTGAGCCGCGTCCGGAACTTGCTGCCCGACGAGATCAGCGAACCCAATATCTCGAAGGTCGAAGCCGACGCGCAGCCGATCATTTTCCTGGTGATGCAGTCGACCAGCATGAATGCGCTCGAGCTCACCGACTATGTTGATCGCTTCGTTGTCAACCGCTTCAAGAATCTCGACGGCGTTGCGGACGTGACGATCAATGGCGAGCGTCGCTACGCCATGCGCATCTGGATCGACCCGAGTCGCCTGGCTGGTTACGGGCTCACCGTTCAGGACGTCGAGAACGCGATCCGCAACCAGAATGCCGACATTCCGGCTGGCCGCATCGAGAGTGCCGAGCGCGAGTTCACCGTGCTATCGCGGACCGCTTTGGCAACGCCGGCCGAGTTCGAGCGTATCGTGTTGAAGCCCGCCGGAGGCCTTCAGGTCAGGCTCGGCGACGTGGCGCGCGTCGAGCTCTCCAGCGCCGATGTACGGCGCGAAGGCCGCTACAACGGCAAGACCGCGATCTCCATCGGCATCGTGAAGCAGGCGGTGGCCAATCCACTGGATGTGTCGCGCGAGGTGAGGGCCATCCTGCCGCGTCTCAATGCCGACCTTCCGGAAGGCGTGTCGGCCTCGATCGGCTTCGATTCGACGGTCTTTATCGATCGGTCCATCGAGAATGTCTTCACTACCATTCTCGAGGCCGTCGCACTGGTGCTCATCATAATCTTCCTTTTCCTGCATTCTTTCCGCGCAGCCCTCATTCCGATCGTCACCATTCCGGTCTCGCTGATTGCGACTTTTGCCATCATGTATGCGACGGGCCTCTCGGTGAACTCACTGACGATGCTGGCCATGGTGCTGGCCATCGGCCTGGTGGTGGATGACGCCATCGTGGTGCTGGAAAACATCTATCGCCACATCGAGGACGGCATGAAGCCCTTCGAGGCTGCGATCACGGGCGCGCGCGAGATCGGCTTCGCGGTGATCGCCATGACGTTGACGCTTGCTGCCGTCTATGCGCCAATCGCCTTCACTCCCGGACGAACGGGCAGATTGTTCCTGGAGTTCGCCATCACGCTGGCCGGCGCGGTGATCGTTTCGGGCTTCGTGGCGCTGACGCTGACCCCCATGATGTGCTCCAAGCTCTTGCGCCACGCGGAGAAGAAGAACCTGTTCAGCCGGGTTGTCGAAGGGGTTCTGGGCGGTCTGGAACGTGGCTACAGGTCCAGTCTGTCCGCGGCCCTGCGCCTGCGCTGGCTGGTGCTCCTGATGGCGGTCGGCGTCGCCGGCGCGGGCGGTTATGTCCTCTCCCAGATGAAGTCTGAACTGTCCCCCGTCGAAGACCGTGGCACCATCACGATCACCGGAAATGCGCCGGAAGGGGCCAGCCTCGCCTATACCCAGCGCTATGCCGGACAGGTCGAGCAGATTCTGGCCGGGGTGCCCGAACTCAGTTCCTACCTGGTGATCGTCGGGGCAGGCGAGGTCACGCGCTTCCTGACCTTCGCGCGTCTCAAGGACTGGGACGAACGTGAGGTCAAGCAACAGCAGATCACGCAGTCGCTCTTGCCAAGACTGCGCAAGATTGCGGGCGTTCAGGCGTCGGCCTCGAATCCCGCATCGTTGGGTGTCCGCGGCTTCGGCAAGCCGCTGCAGATCGTCATCCAGTCCTCTGCGTCCTATGAAGAGATCAACGCGCTCGCGGACAAGCTCGTCGAGCGGCTGAGGGACAATCCAGGCTAGGCCGATCTCGATGTGGCTGACCTTGGCCTCGACATCTCGGTGATCGGGCGCACCCTCGAAACGCTGCTTGGCGGCCGAAATGTATCGACCTTCCAGATCGGTACGGAACAGTATGACGTCACGGTGGCGCTGCCGCCGGACGAGCGGACATCGCCGGAAACCCTGTCGCGCATCTTCGTGCGCAGCGCCAATGGCGACATGGTGCAGCTGTCGAACGTGGTCAAGGCCAGGGTCTCGGTGGCGCCGCGCGATCTCCGCCGGTTCAACCAGCTCCGCGCCATCACGATCGAGGCCAATCTCGCGCCGGGATACACAATGGGCGAAGCCATTGCCGATGTCGCCGCGGCAGCAGCCGAGGTGCTGCCCGAGGGAACCGCGACCGACCTCACCGGCCAGGCCCGCGAGTTCCGCGACGCCAGTTCCAATCTGGCTTTCGTCTTCGTGCTGGCGCTCGCCTTCATCTACCTCGTGCTTGCCGCGCAGTTCGAGAGTTTTCGAGATCCGCTGATGATCATGGTGACCGTTCCCCTGTCGATGACCGGTGCGCTCACCGCGCTGTGGCTGACAGGCGGCACGCTGAACGTCTATTCGCAGATCGGCCTGGTGACGCTCATCGGGTTGATCACCAAGCACGGCATTCTCATCGTGGAGTTCACCAACAGCCTGCAGGGCCAGGGCCGCGAGCGGCGGTCGGCCATCATCGAGGCGGCGGCGCTGCGCCTGCGGCCGATCCTTATGACGACGGCTGCCATGATCCTTGGCGCTGTTCCGCTGGCCTTGGCGACAGGTGCGGGTGCCGAAAGCCGGCAGCAGATCGGCTGGGTCATCGTCGGTGGCATGGGACTCGGCACGATCCTGACGCTCTACGTGGTCCCCTGCATCTACGCCGTCATGGGGTACAGGCCAAAATCCACGGTCATGCCGGAGGCCGCAACGGCCACGGCCTGACACCGGAAACAGGAAGGCCGCAGCCGTCATCGCCGGCCGCGGCCTCTAACGTCGATCCCGGCCGGGGATCAGCGGTTCTTGATCATGCCGATGATGGCGGTCAGGATGGCGCCACCGGCGCCGCTCGAGATCAGGTTGGTGATCAGGCTGCCGACGTCGAGACCGGAAGAGGCGACCGCATCGGCAGGCACAGCACCGCCCGTCAATCTCTCGACGATCTGGCCAAGGACCACGCCGCCAATGGCGCCGGCTATCGAGTTTCCGCCGCCGCCGAGGCTCTTGCCCTTCAAGGCTGCGCCGGCCGCATTGCCGCCGATCGCGCCCGCGATCAGCTGAATGATGATAGGTAGTAAGCTTTCCATTTGGATCTCCAGTTCCACCCGACCCCAATTGTGATTCCCCATGGCGGGTTGATGAACTAGATCAGAGGGTGCAATCGATGGCAAGCTTCAACTAAGCAATCTCAACTGACCTTTCTCGCAAGTAACCAGAACTCCTTGTTCTGGTTCATGATACCGGTCGAAACTTAGGCCCTTTCCTTGTGGAGCACTTTGGACGATCATTGTTTCGAAAGGTGCTTTGCATGGCGCGTCTGAGTATTCGAATCGATTTTGGCCCAGACCTGCGGGTCGGCCCCGGCAAGATCCAGCTTCTCGAAGAAATCGCGGCGCTGGGCTCCATTGCAGCTGGTGGCAGAGCCCTGCACATGTCCTATCGCCGCGCATGGGAGCTGATCGAGGATCTGAACAAGACGTTCGGCAAGCCGGTGGTCGAATCCAAGAGCGGCGGCAAGAAGGGCGGCGGCGCCACGCTCACGCCGCTGGGACTGGCCCTAATCTCGCGCTACCGGGCCATGGAACGTGCCGCTGCCTCCGCAACCGAAGCCCATCTCGAAGCCCTGAAACGCGAGATCGCCCGCACCAGCTAGCGGGGTGCGGCGGCTGGCGGACTGACCGATATGGCCTTGACCAGCGCATAGACTTCAAGACCGATGGCGAGCCGCAACGTATCGCGGGACTGCCGGGTGATGCGCGCAATGACTGGTGCGCCTGCGCAGTCGACCGTCACATTCACGGCCGCAGGTCCCGCCGCATCGAGCGCCGTGACCCGTCCGCGGAAGATATTCAGGGCACTGATCTTCTTGGGTTTCTGGGTGGCCACCATCACGTCGCGGGCGCGGATCTGCACGCGGAGTACTGCGCCCGGTTTCCCCACCTTGCCCTGAACATATGCCTCGCCCGCGGCCGAACGCAGACTGGTCATGTCATAGGCCTGATCGTAACCGGCCACCGTCATGTCGAGAATGACGCCGCCTTCGTCGCGCTCTTCGGGCGGCACGAGATCGAGGCGCTGTGCAATCCGATCAGCAGGCCCGGAAGCTGCGACACGGCCTTCGGCCATCACCACGATGTCGGTGGCGAGGCGCTTCACCTCTGCGAGCGAATGGCTGACATAGAGAATGGGAAGACGCAGGTCATCGCGCAGGCGTTCGATGTATGGGAGGATCTCTTCCTTGCGCGGCTGGTCCAGCGACGCGAGCGGCTCGTCCATGAGCAGGAGGCGCGGCGAAGCGAGCAAGGCCCGGCCGATGGCAACGCGCTGGCGCTCGCCGCCCGACAGCTGGCGCGGCTTGCGCGTCAGCAGATGACCAATGCCCAGTAGGGCCAGAACCTGCGCCGTCTGGGCGTAACGGTCACCGCGCGGCGCGAACCAGCGGCCATAGTGGAGATTCTGCTCGACAGTGAGGTGTGGAAAGAGGCGCGAATCCTGGAAGACATAGCCGATCCGGCGGCGATGCACGGGTAAGGCGAGATGTTCTTCCGTGTCCGTCAGAACCGCACCGTCGATGGCGATCTTTCCCCAATCCGGCTTGATCAGCCCGGCGATGACATTGATGAGCGTGGTCTTGCCCGAGCCGGAGGCGCCGAAGATGGCCGTGAGCCGGCCCTGGCTCTCGAACGCGGCATCGAGAGCGAAATCACCGAGTCGGTGGCGGACTGCGACTGCGACGCTCATGCGGCGATGCGCCGGCCGACACGGCGTGCCAGCACCTCGGATGCCATCAATGCGGCCAGGGAGATCGCCACGGAAATGGCCGTCAAACGCAAGGCTCCGGCGTCGCCGCCAGGAATCTGCGTGAAGGTATAGATGGCCGAGGGCAGAGTCTGGGTCTCGCCTGGAATGTTGGATACGAAGGTGATGGTGGCGCCGAACTCGCCCATGGCCTTGGCGAAGCACAGGATCATGCCGGCCACGATGCCGGGCAAGGTGAGCGGCAAGGTCACGGTCAGGAAGACCCACAGCGCATTGGCTCCGAGTGTCGATGCGGCGGCTTCCAGCCTGCGGTCGACCGCCTCGATGGAGAGCCGTATGGCGCGCACCATCAGGGGAAAGCCCATGACCGCGCAGGCCAGGGCCGCACCCGTCCAGCGGAAGGAGAAGACGATGCCGAAGGCTTCGTTGAGGAATGAGCCGACCGGTCCGCGCTTGCCGAAGGTCAGCAGCAGCAGATAGCCGGTCACGACCGGCGGCAGCACCAGCGGCAGATGCACCAGCCCGTTCACCAGCGACTTGCCCCAGAAGTCGCGGCGCGCCAGCAACAGCGCCACGGCCAGGCGGACGGCATTCCATTCATCCGGGCTGAGTTCAAGCCATGTCATGCTTCAGTTGGTAGCAGGGGGCACCAGGATCGTGAAGCCCTGGGCCTTGAAGATGTCCTGCGCCACGGCGGACTGCAGGAATTTCATCAGTTCGCCCGCATCGGCATTCTTCGACCCGGCCGTTACGGCAACCGGATAGATGATCGGCGGGTGGCTGTCAGACGGGAAGGTTCCGACGACCTTCACCTTGGGTTCGGCCCTCGCATCCGTCCTGTAGACGATGCCAAGTGGGGCCTCGCCGGTGGCAACCAGCTTCAGCGCGGCGCGGACGTTCTCCGCCTGGGCGACCTTGCCCTCGACGGAGGACCAGACGGCCAGCGACTCGAGGGCCGCCTTGCCGTATCTGCCTGCCGGTACGGCCTTGACATCGCCCATGGCGAGCTTGCCGTCGCCCAGCAGGGTGGCCAGCGGAAAATCCTTGGCAATGACCGTCTCGGCCTTGGAATCGGCGGGCGCGATCAGCACGATCTCGTTGCCCAGCAGACGGGTCTCGCTGCCCTCCGCCACCAGTTTCCGTTCGGCGAGGTATTTCATCCAGTCGAGGTCGGCGGAGAAGAAGATGTCGGCGGGTGCGCCTTCCTCGATCTGCTTGGCCAGGGCGGAACTGGCGGCATAGGAGATCGTGGCCGTCTTGCCGGTTTCGGCTGTCCAGGCGGCGGCGGCCTCGTCGAGCGCATTTTTCAGGCTGGCGGCCGCGAAGACGGTGACCTTCTCGGCGGCCGGCGCCGGCACTGGGGCGGTGGAGATCAGGGCGGCAAGGCCGAGGGCGGCGAGGCCAAACATTCTGCGCGTGAGCATCAATTCCTCCATGCGTTATATTCATCTGGATATAACACTAGCTTCAACTGTGCAACACCCGGCGCTCGTGTTTCCATTTGCCCCGCCCAGCCGCTAAGGGGGAGAAGCACGAAAGGACCTCCATTCATGTCAGCCAGCACGCCGCCGAAACGCAACTCCCGGCAAGGGCTTTCGACCCGGGCCATTCACCTTGGTTACGACCCCGCCACCGCCCAGGGTGCGCTGACGCCGCCGATCTACCAGACCTCGACCTATGCCTTCGAATCGGTCGAGCAGGGGGCCGAGTACTTTGCAGGCCTCAAGCCCGGCTATGTCTACGGCCGCACCCGCAACCCCACCCAGGCGCTGCTGGAGCAGCGGGTGGCAAGCCTCGAAGGCGGCGAGGCGGGACTGGCGCTGGCCTCCGGCATGGCGGCGATCAGCTCCTGCTTCTGGACCCTGCTGCAAGCGGGTGACCGGATCATCTGCGACAAGATCCTCTACGGCAATACCTTCACGCTGGCCTCGCAGGGCCTGCCGCGATTCAACGTGACGGCGGACTTCGTCGACCTGACGGATCTCGATGCGCTGAAGGCCGCCGCGGCCAGGCCCTTCAAGGCGATCTACTTCGAGACGCCCGCCAATCCCAATCTCCGCCTCATCGACATCGCTGCTGTCAGCGCTGTCGCGGGTCGGGCCGGCGCGCTGACCATCGTCGACAACACCTTCGCCACGCCGGTGCTGCAGCGGCCGCTGGAACACGGCGCCGATCTCGTGGTTCATTCGGCCACCAAGTATCTCGGCGGCCACGGCGATCTTCTCGCCGGCCTCGTGGTGGGCGGTGAGGACATGGTGAAGCAGATCCGCATGCATGGCCTGCGCTACATGACCGGCAGCACCATCTCGCCGCTCACCGCCTTCCTTGTGCTGCGCGGGTTGAAGACGCTCGAGCTGCGCGTCAACCAGCATGCGAAGTCGGCGGCGGCCGTCGCGGATTTTCTTGCCGCGCAGGCGGCTGTCTCGAAGATCTCCTATCCCGCCCTTGCCTCGCATCCACAGCACGGCGTCTATCGGAAGCAGATGATCGCCGGCGGAGGTCTCATCAGCTTCGAGATCGACAGCGGCATGGAACGCGGCCGCACCTTCATGAATGCGCTGAAGCTGATCAGCCGCGCGGTCAGCCTCGGCGATGCGGAAACGTTGATCCAGCACCCCGCCAGCATGACCCATGCATCCTATGGTCCGGAAGAGCGGGCGCGGCACGGAATCTCCGACGGTCTCATCCGCATGTCGGTCGGTCTCGAGAATGTCGAGGACATCCTCGACGATCTCGACCAGGCCTTGCGCCAGATCTGATCAGACCGGTTCCACGCCGCACCAGTCGGCGACGAATTGCGCAATGACCTGCGTGGTGCGCAGCACCGAGGCCAGGTCCACGCGCTCGTCGAAGCCATGGTAGTTCTCGGCGATGCAGCCGTAGTTCAGCACGGGGATCCTGTCGTAGAGCGCATAGACACGGGCATCGAGATAGGCGGTGACGAGGCGGTCCTCCAGCGGTTGACCGGTCACCGCCTGGTGCGCCGCAGCGAGAGTCTTCTCGGCCTCCGATCCCCGCTCCAGCCGATAGCCTTCCGCGAAGAAGCCGTTCCAGGTCACGCGCGGCGGGTTGTTGGCGAGAAAGGAGTCACGGCGCGCAAATTCGGTGATGCAGGCCTCGATCTCGGCTGCGGCCGTGGCCGCCGATGTTCCGGGCAGAAAGGCGATGCGGCAGTCGATGCGGCACCAGGCCGGGACCGACGAGGCCCAGTCGCCGCCCTCGATCTTGCCAAGATTGAGATTGATCGGGTGGTGATGCGCGCCGAAGAGATCATGCGCTTTCGCCTTGGCGTTCCAGCGCTCCTCGAGTTGGCGAAGGGCGCCGATCACCCGGTATGCCGCGTCGATGGCATTGGCGCCGGTGCCCATGTTGGCCACATGAACCGGAATGCCACGCACTTCGAGCTGGAACCACAGCACGCCGAGATTGGCGCGCGTGAGCCCCTCGTTGCCCGGCTCGGGAACGAGGGCCGCATCCGCCTTGTAGCCGCGCAGGTGGGTCATCAGCGCGCCATTGCCGGTCGATTCCTCCTCCACCACCGACTGCATGTAGACCGTGGCGGCTGGCTGCAGGCCGATGCGGCGCAAGGCATCCAGCGCGAAGACGGCGGAGGCCACGCCGGCCTTCATGTCGCCAGCACCACGTCCCGACATCCAGCCGTCGCGGATCACCGGATCGAAGGGCGGGGTGGTCCACATGTCGAGCGGCCCGGTCGGCACCACGTCGACATGGCCCTGCAGTATCAGCGAGCGGCCCGTTTCCGTCCTCGGGCGATGGATGCCTACGACGATGGGCGCCCGCGAATGCGTATCCGAGATTTTCGATCCGCCCGGATGCCTGGAGATGGCGGCGTCCTCCATCGCGAAGACGTCGACCGTCATGCCGCGCACGCGAAGTTCGCGCGCCATGAAGTCCTGTACCGTGTGTTCGTTGCCACGGGTCGAGGGGAAGCGCACCAGCTGCTGCGTGAAGGCAAGCTGGTCGGGGAAGCCAACGGCGGCAGAGGAAGCAATGCGTTGGCGGAGGTCGGCGTCGATGGGCATGATGTCTCCAGGATCCGGGGGACGCGATCTTGGCTGCTGGCGGGCATTTTCGCAATTGCTGGAATCGGCGTGATGGCCTCACTATATGAGCGCTGCAAAGGAGACCCATGACGTGAGCCCTGTTTCATTCATATTGAACATCTTCTGGATTGCCTGCGGCGGCCTGTGGATGGCTGCGGGCTGGCTTCTGGCGGCGGTCATCATGGCCATCACCATTGTTGGAATTCCATGGGCCAAGGCTGCGGTGAAGATGGCCGAGTATACGTTGCTGCCCTTCGGCTTCAAGGCCGTCACCCGTCCGACTGACGATATCGGCACGGGGCCGCTCGGATTCGTCGGAAACGCCATCTGGCTGATCTTCGCCGGCTGGTGGCTGGCGTTGGCGCATCTCGTGACCGCGGTCCTGCTGGCCGTGACCATCATCGGCATTCCCTTCGCCTGGGCCCATCTCAAGCTGGCCGGTATCGCGCTCTGGCCAATCGGCAAGACCATCGTTCCCATCGACACGCCGGAACCTTCCGCCGTCTGACCCGGAATGCCGTCCGGCGCGGGGCATGAAGGCCCTGCAAAACTACTTGGTGACTGCGGCTTCGGCGGGCGGCTATTGTCCCGCCGAAGCAGCCAGACAGGTTCACCATGCGGAAGAAATCCAAGGCCATCATCACCTGTGCCATCACCGGCTCGATCCATACCCCGTCGATGTCGCCCTATCTCCCGGTCACACCGGACGAAATCGCGTCCCAGGCCATCGCAGCGGCCGAGGCGGGTGCTGCCATCCTTCATCTGCACGCGCGCGATCCGGAGACCGGCAAGCCCTCCGGTGCGCCCGACACGTTCAACCGCTTCCTGCCGCGTATCAAGCAATCCTGCAACGCCATCGTGAACATCACCACCGGAGGCGGGCAGGGCATGTCGGTGGAAGAACGCATCATGGCGGCCGAAGCCTTTTCGCCCGAAATGACCTCGCTCAACATGGGAACCATGAACTTCGGCCTCTTTCCCATGCTCAACCGCTACAACGAGTTCAAGCATCCCTGGGAGCGCGCCCATCTCGAAGGCTCCAGGGACTTCATCTTCCGCAATACCTTCGGCGACATCGAGAAGATCCTGCTCAAGCTGGGCGAGGGGCACGGCGTCCGCTTCGAGTTCGAATGCTATGACGTCGGCCATCTCTACACGCTGGCGCATTTCCTCGACCGCAAGCTCGTGAAGCCGCCGCTCTTCGTGCAGACCATCTTCGGCATCCTCGGCGGCATCGGCCCCGATCCGCAGAACGTGATGTTCATGCGCGAGACGGCCGAGCGCCTCTTCGGCGACCAGTATCACTGGTCGGTGCTGGCGGCAGGCCGCTTCCAGATTCCCTTCTGCACCATGGCGGCCACCATGGGCGCCAATGTGCGCGTCGGCCTTGAGGACAATCTCTATCTCGGCAAGGGCCAGCTGGCGCCCTCCAATGCCGCGCTGGTCACCAAGATGCGGCACATCCTCGAAGAGCTCTCCATCGACATCGCCACCGCCGACGAGGCGCGGGCCATGCTCGAGACCAAGGGCGGATCCAACGTGAAGTTCTGAGGCTGTGCCAAGGAGAAACATTTGACCAAACGCGTCATCGTCATCGGCTCGGGCATCATCGGCGCCTCGATCGCCTGGCACCTTGCCAGGGCCGGGGCTGCCGTCACGGTGATCGAGGCGGGCGATGCCGGCGGGCTCGCCACGCGCAACTCCTGGGCCTGGATCAATGCCAGCTGGGGTAATCCGTTATCCTATTTTCGCTTACGCGTTCGTTCCATGGAGGAATGGCGAAGGCTGGATCGCGAGGTTCCGGGCCTTGCCGTGAACTGGTGCGGCGGCCTGATCTGGGATCTGCCGCCTGTCGAGCTGGATGCCTTCGCCAGGGAACACGCCGGCTGGGGCTATGGGATCCGCCGCGTCGGTCCGGATGAGATGCGGCGCATCGAACCCGGCCTGAAGATCGTGCCCGACCACGCCTACCACGTTGCGGCGGAGGGCGCGGTCGAACCGGCCGAGACGGCCCGGCTGCTTCTCTCCGGCGCCAGGGCCCTGGGTGCCGAGGTTCTCGACCATTCCCATGTCAGGTGGCTGGTGGAAGAGGCCAACCGCGTGGTTGGCATCATGACCGACGAGGGCATCATCCATGCCGACGAGGTGGTGGTGGCGGCCGGCGGCGGCAGCCAGCAGCTGCTCGATTCCGTGGGGATTGCCATCAGGCTGACCGCGCCCCCGGGGCTGCTGTCGCACTCGAAACCCGCGCCCGAACTGCTGCGAGGACTCCTGATGACCCCGGGACTCCATGTCCGGCAGACCCGCGAAGGCCGGCTGGTGGCCGGCACGGATTTCGCCGGTGCCGACCCGATGGGGAAGGCGGACGAGTTGGCCCACCAACTCCATGGCAAGGTTCAGGCCCTTGTCGCGGGCGCCGAGCAGATCGCTCTCGATTTCCACACGGTGGGATACCGTCCGACCCCGGCCGACGGCTTCCCGGCCATCGGCCGCCCGCGGAATCGCGAAGGCCTTTACGTCGCCGTCACCCATTCCGGTGTGACGCTGGCCCCCGCCATCGGCCTCTTTGCCTCAACCGAGCTCATGGATGGCCGTCGCGACCCGTTGCTCGATCCCTTTCATCCTGACAGGCCTGCCCTGCAATGACCATGCTGCCGCTTGCCGAAGCGCCCAAGGCGGTGCTCGCCGGATTCATCGCCGTCCTCACCGACATCGACGACACGCTTACCCTTCATGGTCGTCTGCCTGCGGAGGCTTTTGCGGCGCTGGAGAACCTTCGGAAGGCCGGCCTCAGGACCGTGGCGATCACCGGGCGGCCCGCCGGCTGGTGCGATCACATTGCGCGGCAATGGCCGGTCGATGGCGTGGTGGGCGAGAACGGTGCCTTCTATTTTCGCTACGATGAGGTCGCGCGGAAGATGATCCGCGTCTATGCGCAAAGTGCGGAAGAACGCCGCGCCAATGCCGAAAAGCTCTGGGCCGTGGCGCGCCGCGTGCTCAAGGAATTTCCCGGCACGGCGATCGCCTCTGACCAGGCCTATCGCGAGATCGATGTCGCCATCGACTTTTGCGAGGACGTGCCGCCCTTGCCCCTGGCCACCGCGCAGAAGATCGCCGATGCCTTCGCGGCCGAGGGCGCAACCGCAAAGGTCAGCTCGATCCATGTGAATGCCTGGTACGGCACGCATGACAAGCTAACAATGAGCAGGAGGTTTCTGAGGGAAACCTTTGATATCAGAGTCGAAAGCGAACCCGAGCGGATCGCCTATTGCGGCGATTCTCCCAACGACGCGCCAATGTATGCCTATTTCCCCAACGGTATCGGCGTTGCCAACATCCGGCCGCTGGCGCCGCTGATGTCGCATCTGCCGCGCTATGTCACCGCGGCAGACGGCGGTCTCGGCTTCGCCGAATTCGCCGACCGCGTCATCCGTGCACGGAGCAGTTCTTGATTCCAGTGCTGCAGGGGCTCCTCATCGGCGCCGCCGGCGGGACCCTGTGCTGGTTGGCCGGCATGCCGGCGCCCTGGCTTGCCGGCAGCATGATCGCCGGCGTCATCGCCATCTTCGCCGGCGTGAAGGTCGGCATGCCCGACTGGCTCAAGGCCGTGGCCTTCATCTTCCTCGGCATCCAGACCGGGACGGCCGTCACCTGGGACACGGTCGACCGCGCCGCCAACTGGCCGCTCAGCATCCTGTTCCTCGGCGCCACTGTGGTTGCGGTGACTTGGGCTTGCTACCGATTCTATGTTTTTCGCGGCTGGGATGCGCCCACCGCGCTGTTTGCGAGCCTGCCTGGCGCGTTGGCCCTGGTGCTGCTGCTGGCTGCCAACAGCAGCGCCGACATGCGCCGCGTCACCATCGCGCAATGCATCCGGCTGTTCTTTCTGGTCGCGGCACTTCCTGCCGTCATCAACTTGATCTCGCCGGAGGAGAGGCTTCAGTTGCAGCAACCGGTGGCCGGCGATCTCGTTGGCATCGCCACACTTGTCGTGATCGCCAGCCTTGCGGGCCTGGCATTCGAGAAGCTTCGCTTCCCCGCCGGCCTCATCCTCGGCCCCACGCTCGTGGCCGCGGGTTTCGAACTGTCGGGCATCGTCGACGGCGCGTTGCCTGCCGGCCTTCTCGTCCCCGCGAACATCATCCTTGGCGTGATGATCGCGGCCCGCTTCACCGCTTTCAGCTTCGGCGAGTTCCTCGCCGCCCTGCGCGAGGGCTTCTCGGGCTTTCTCATTGCGCTGGGGATTGCGGCTGCCGGCGCCGCAGTGACCGCCTGGGTCGCGGATCTGCCGCTGGCGCTGACCCTGCTGGCCTTCTCGCCGGGGGGCCTCGATGCCATGACCATCATGGCCTTCGCGCTCAATCTCGATCCCGCCTATGTCGGCGCCCATCAGGTTGCGCGCTATCTCGGCATGGCGCTGCTCATGCCGGTGGTCACTACAGTTGTCCTGCGACGTATTGCGCCTCGCGCGAACGTGACTTCGCCTGCCCTGCGCAGCGGTCTAGATCCCGACTGATGGAACAGCTCGACATGATCCTGCCCTACAAGGGCGCGCTGGTGATCGGCGCGCTCGCGGGGTTCCTCCTACTGGAACGTCTGTTCCCGATGGCCCGCCTCGTTCACGGCCTGCGACAGATCGGGCGCAACCTGTCATTGGCGGGGATCAATGCCGTGCTGTCCTGGCTGGTCGTCGTGCCGGTCTCGGCCTTCGCGGCGCAGTGGGCGCTGGACTGGCGGCCTCAATGGTGGGGCGGCTGGACGGGGCTGGTTCTCGACCTCCTGATTCTCGACTGCTGGATCTACTGGTGGCACCGCGCCAATCACGAGATCCCCTTCCTCTGGCGCTTCCATGAGGTGCATCACC
Source organism: Alphaproteobacteria bacterium (assembly GCA_026400595.1). GTDB lineage: Bacteria > Pseudomonadota > Alphaproteobacteria > Rhizobiales > Aestuariivirgaceae > Aestuariivirga. The sequence continues at coordinate 14,212 of JAPLOT010000286.1, forward strand.
TCGACGAGACCTTGGACGCCACCTCCGCGCTGCGTTTCCACTTCGGCGAAGTGCTGATGTCGTCGCTGGTGCGCGCGGCGCTGATCTGGGTGTTGGACATCCCGCTCTCCAGCGTCATCGTCTTCGAGACGCTCCTCGCGGTCTGCGCCATCTTCCATCATTCGAATCTTCGGATTCCGGTTTGGCTGGAGAAGCCGCTGTCTTACGTGATCGTGACGCCCTCCATCCACTGGGTGCACCACCACGCCATCCGGTCGGACACGGACTCGAACTACTCCGCGGGTCTTTCCATCTGGGATCGCCTCTTCGGCAGCCGCAGCGCCACGCGCCGCACGCCCGACATGCCGATCGGCGTCGAAGGCCGAACCGACCGCAGCCTGCCGGGCCTCATTGGCCGCCCGCTGGAGCCTTAGGCAACCTTTGTCTCGACGGCCGCCGCCGCCTTGCTCAGCGCGCCAGGGTTGACCATCATGATGGCGTTTGGCGTTCCGGCGGCCGCGAAAACCTCCGGATAGGCGAGGAGGTCGGTGTCCAAGTAGGTCGCCATCGGCGTGTCATGACCGATGGGCGGAATGCCGCCAATCGCATAGCCGGTCACCGCGCGCACGAAATCTGCATCGGGCCGGTCGAGGGCTTCTCCGATGACGGCAGCCACCTTGACCGTGTCGACCCGGTTGCGGCCCGAGACGAGGAGCAGGATCGGACGTCGCGAGTCCTTGCCGCGGAAGACCAGCGACTTCACGATCTGGCCCACGTCGCAGCCGCAGGCGGCGGCGGCGTCCTCGGAGGTGCGGGTGCTGTCGGGCATGATTGCGATGCGGACCTCAAGTCCGGCTGCCATGGCAGCGCCACGGACCTTGGCTACGGCTCGAGGTTCCGGTTCGGGATTGGCACTTTCCATGCAAGATCCGGCTTTATCGGTTGCAACAGGCGTTGACTGTGCCAGTCTGGCACGGTGCGCAGGCTTGGAGTTGAAGTTTGGTCAATGCCGGCACATCATTCAAGGGCGATGCTGGGTTGACGCAGGCACTGCGCCAGGCCCGCGCGGCGGAGGCCGCCCACGCCGACGCCGTTTTCGCGCTCCGAGACGCAAAGGCTATCCGGCTCCAGCTGCTGAAGGACGATCTCATGCCAATCGTCGCCGCACTTCCGCAGTCCGAGCATTTGTTTGATCTTGCCTTGATACCGGGCGATCCGCCGCGCCTCTGGATCGATCTCATCTCCTATGTGGTCATGGAGCCCGAACACCGCAGCTACCGGCTCTACGAGGACCGCCAGTCGGGCCGTGAAATCCTCTTCGAAAGCGAAGACCGTGCGCTCATGGTTGAACGGATCCGCCGTCACATGGCCCACCGACTGGTGGCACGGCAGCATCAGATTTCTTCCGTAACGTCAGCAGATGTGCCGGCAGGCTTCTCGGTCGGGTCGGTGATCCTGGCATGGCTGGCTGGATTCGCGCTGGGTGCGCTTGCCCTTTTGGCGGCAGCTATCCTCTTGGGAAAGCTAGAGATTTAGCCTGCCACATTGGCGTTACATTCTGAAATACCTTTTGATTTCAGTTCCATCCCGGCGCCTGTTAGCCCTTAACAGAGGGGCAAGACAATCCAAGGAATCATGCGGGCTTTCTGGTCTGCGTTTCAAGTTCACTACGGGGTGGCAGTTTGACGAAGACTTTGAGCCTGGCGCGCGATCACGAGAATCAACGTGAAGTGGTTCGTACGCCGCGCAGCAATCGGCAGCTCCCGCAGCTCCTCGCGCCATTCGCAACGCTTGCCGAAGGCCTGGACTATGCTGCACAGGGCGTGACTGGCTTCAACTTCTATTCCTCCCGCGGTGCGCTGCAGGATGTTCTGCCTTATGGGCTGCTGCGCCGCCGGGCGCTTTCGACCGCGCGCAAGCTCCTGTCGCTTGGCTTTGAACGTGGCGACCGGGTGGCCGTCGTTGCGGAGACCGGCCCGGATTTCATTGTCGTCTTCTTTGCCTGCCAGTATGCCGGCCTCGTTCCCTGCCCGATGCCCTATACGATGTATATCGGCGGAAAGGACGCCTATGTCGAGCGTGTGGCGGGCATGCTGCGTGCAGCGCGCGCCGGAACGGTCATCACCCCGGAAGATCTTCTCGGCCACATCTCGGAAGGTGCCGCCCGCGCCGGCGCAAAGCGCGTCCTGACCTTCAGCGATCTGCAATCCCTGCCGGAGGCAGCCACCAAGCTCGAGCCCTTCCGGGCGGACGAGCAGGCCTATATCCAGTATTCCTCGGGTTCGACCTCCAGCCCCAAGGGTGTGCTGATTTCGCAAGCAGCCATTGCGGCCAATACCCGGGGCATTCTTCGCCACGGCATGCGCATCACCCAGGATGACCGGGCCTTCTCGTGGCTTCCGCTCTATCACGACATGGGCCTTGTCGGCTTCTGCCTCGCGCCGATGATGGGCCAATGCACCGTCGACTTTCTCGCCACGACCTCCTTCGCCCGGCGCCCGGCGCTGTGGCTGAAGCTGATGTCGGACAATCAGTCGACCATTACCTATTCGCCGAGCTTCGGATACGACCTCGCGGCGCGGCGCATCAACGGCGATGCACCCTCGCTCAACCTGTCGCGCCTGCGCGTGGCAGGCATCGGCGGCGACATGGTGCGCGCCGACGTGCTGCAACTCTTCGCCGATACGCTTGGCGTAGCCGGTTTCAGGTCTGCCGCCTTCCTGCCCAGCTACGGCATGGCCGAGACAACGCTGGCTATTTCCTTTGTCGATGCCGATGCGCCTTTCCGTATCGACTCGATCGACCGCCATGCGCTCAAGACCGAAGCGCGCGCCGTACCGGCCAAGGGCGAGACAGCGCGCAGCTTCGTGGTCTGCGGCAAGCCCATGCCGGACAGCGTCGTCGAGATCCGCAACGACTCGGGCCAGCCGCTTGGCGAACGCCGGGTCGGTCGCATCTTCGTGAAGTCGCCAAGCCTGATGGCGGGCTACTATCACAATGAGGATGCCACTTCCGCGGCGGTGGGGAGCGACGGATTCCTCGACACTGGCGACATGGGTTACTGGCTGGATGGTGAGATGGTTATCACCGGCCGCGCCAAGGACCTCATCCTGCACAATGGCCGCAATATCTGGCCGCAGGACATCGAATGGGCGGCCGAGCATATCGAACCGCTGCGTTCGGGCGACGTTGCTGCCTTCGCGGTCGAAGGCCAGGATGGCGATGACGATGTGGTGGTGCTGGTACAGTGCCGGCTTCAGGATGAAGCCTCCATCGAGTCGCTGCGCCACGCTGTGTCGGCGGCCATCCACCGGAGCGCCGGCGTCGAGTGCAGGATCGTGATGGTGCCGCCCAAGAGCCTGCCTTTCACCTCGTCGGGCAAGCTGTCGCGGTCCGCAGCGAAACAGAAGTATCTTTCCGGCGAGATCGCCGAGATCATGCAGCCTGTGTTCTTGCAGGCGGCACAATAGGTCCGGATTCGTCCGGGACTTCACAAGGCCGATGGACAAGACCATTGCAATCACCGGCGCCACCGGCTTTGCCGGAGGACATGCCGTCAGCGAACTCCTGAGCCGCGGCCACCGGCTGCGCGCATTGGTGCGCGATCCGCAGCGTGCGCGCCTGCCGGCGTCGGTCGAGGTGGTGCAGGGCGATCTCTTCGACGCCGAAGCGCTCGATCGCCTGCTGCATGGCGCCGATGCGGTGCTGCATCTTGCCGGCGCCATCTCCGCACTCACCGAACACGACTACTTCCGGGTCAACGCGCATGGCACGCTGGCGCTGGCCGAGGCGTCGCTACGCCATGGCGTGAAGCGCTTCGTGCATGTCTCGTCGCTCTCCGCCCGCGCGCCGCAACTGTCGCCCTATGGCGCCAGCAAGCGGGCAGGGGAGGACGCGGTGTTCAAGCTCATGGCCCGTCTCAACGCGGTGATCCTCCGCCCGCCCGCCGTCTACGGCCCGGGCGATCGCGCCACGCTGCCGCTGCTGCGCGAACTGACACGGCCTGTCGCCGTCGTTCCTGGCCGGCGCGGCAATCGCTTTTCGCTGGTCCATGCTGCCGATCTGGCGCGGTTCGCCGCCGATGCGCTGGTCAATCCTGCCGACGGTCTGCACGAGATCAGCGACGGCACGCCGAACGGCTATGGCTGGGATGAACTGCTGGCCATTGCCGGACGCGAGCGGGGCGGGCCGATCCGCGCCATATTTCTGCCCCGGGCCGTGCCGCAAACCGTCGCGGTGGCGGCCGAGGCCCTCGCCCGGGCCACCGGCAGGCCGGGCATGATCAGTCGCGGAAAGATCGCCGAGCTCTATCATCCCGACTGGGTGGCACGTGAGGGCGGACTGGTGCTGCCCGCGCCGATCGGCTTTGCGACGGGCTTTCCCGAAACGCTGGCGTGGTATCGCCAGGCCGGATGGTTGCCTCGGGCGGGCGGCACCGATAGAAGCGGGCGCATATCGAAGAAGGAAGCCGGACCGTGACCGATACCGTTGCCGAAATCTGCAAGCTGCTGGAACCGTTCAATACCGTTGGCACCACGCTTTCGCCTTCGACCGACATTTCCACCGACCTCAACATCGATTCCGTCACGGTGATGGATTTTGTGATGGAGGTTGAGGACCATTTCGACATCGAGATCCCGCTCAACGTGCTCTCCGAAACGCGCACGGTGGCCGACCTCGCCAAGGTGGTCGAAGCCCGGACAAAGAAGGGGTAAGGCATGGACCTGCTCGCCAAGCTCGCGACAATCTCCGACCGTCACATGCGCATGAAGGCGCTTGGCGGCGACGCCGTTGGCGTGGTCAACGAAAAGCTCATCTCGCCCACCCGCGCCCT
>JAPLOT010000196.1 GCA_026400595.1 Alphaproteobacteria bacterium
CTCTATATCTATCCGAACCTGATGGCCGCCGACATTCTCGCCTATCACGCCACCCATGTGCCGGTGGGCGAGGATCAGAAGCAGCACCTCGAACTGGCGCGCGACATCGCCATCAAGTTCAACAACGACTATGCCGCGTCCATTGCCGCGCATGGCTTCGACGGCACCTTCCTCGTGCCGCCCGAGCCCTACATCACCGGGCCGGCCACCCGCGTCATGAGCCTGCGCGACGGCACCAAGAAGATGTCGAAGTCCGATCCTTCCGACCTGTCGCGCATCAATCTCACCGACGACGCCGATACGGTGGCGCGCAAGATTCGCAAGGCCAAGACCGACACCGAGCCGCTGCCCAGCGAGGCGGCAGGACTGAAGGGCCGGCCGGAGGCGGAGAACCTCACCGGCATCTATGCGGCCCTGGCAGGCGAACCGCTCGACAGTGTGCTGGCGCAGTATGGCGGCGGACAGTTCTCGACCTTCAAGAACGCGCTGGCCGATCTCGCGGTGGCCAAGCTCGGCCCGATCGGTGAGGAGACCAAGCGGCTGCAGGCCGATCCCGCCTTTGTTGACGCGGTCCTGACGGACGGCTCTGCCCGCGCCCGCGCCATTGCCGCGCCCATCGTGCGCAAGGCGCGCGAGATCGTCGGCTTCGTGGTGTCCTGATCAGGTCCCGCGCAGCGCATCCAGCCATGCGTCGAGGCGTGCCAGATTCTGATAGCCGCCTTCGACGGCGCCGAAGCTGATGAAGTGGGGACGCTGGCCTGCATCGCGCAGGATGAGCCTGAGGGTCACGCGCGTCATCTTGCCTTCGGCCACAAGACTGATGATGGCCTTGAACAGGGCAGGATGATCGGCATGGGTGCCGTGGTCATAGGCGATCATGCGGTTGGTCTCGATCGCCGTGTATCTGACATGATTGGGGTAGTCGGTTCCGTCCGGCCCATGCATGATGTAGTCCCAGCTGCCGCCGACACGGAAATCCATGCTCCGGGTGGTCGTGGTGAAGCCGTTCGGCCCCCACCACGCCGCAAGCCCGGCCGGATTGGAAAAGGCTTCGAAGACCATGCCGATCTCGTGCCGCAGCAGGCGCGTGATGTTGATCTCGTGGTCGGAGTCCCTGAGCGCATCGACCAGCGGGGTGAGCTTGTCGAAGCATTCGCGCCAGCCCTCGGCATGCCCGTCACGGTTTCCGATGCTGTCGAAGCCGGTCTGCAGGAAGTCCATGCGCGTACCGCCGTCTTCATCGGCGAAGGTGACGGTGATCAGCGTCTCGGGACCGGGCTTGCCATCCGCTCCCAGCCAGGCATGGGTGAAGACCAGTCTTTCGTCCGGCACGATCTCGCGATAGGTGCCCTGAAGCTTGAGATTGACGCCGTCGGCAGTCCGCATTGTCGCGTGCCACGTTCCGCCGGGCCGCAGGTCGGCGCCGGAGTCCGGCATGGTGAAGCCATTGGGACAGCTCCACCGGTCCATGAGATGCTTCTCTGTCCACATGCGGTAGACGAGCGCCCGCGGCGCCGCGAAGACACGCGTGATGCGCAGCGTGTCGGCCGGGTCGGACAGTCGCTTAGCGTGCCGGGTCATCGGACGGTCCCTTCTGCAGTTCGGTCAGATATGTGTCGAGGCGGTCGAAGCTCTCCTCCCAGAATCGGCGATACTGGTCGAGCCAGGCGGAAACGTCCTTGAGAGGTTCCGGTGCCAGCCGGCATGGCCGCCACTGCGCCTTGCGGTCGCGTTCGATCAGCCGGGCGCGCTCCAGCACCTTCAGATGCCGGGAAACGGCGGGCAGGCTCATGGCAAAGGGCTCGGCGAGATCGGTCACGGTCCGTGCCCCGCCGGCCAGCCGGGCCAGGATCGCCCGGCGGGTGGGATCGGCCAGGGCAGACAGGGTGAGGCTCAGCTGATCGGGTTGCACAGAATTTAAACACTCAGTTAATTAACTGAATTGTTAAATAACAGATCGCCGACCTGCCGTCAAACAATTCCCCACTTTGAAACCGTTCTAAACTGGCCTATATGAATCCCGACAAGAGGAATCGGACATGTTCATCCAGACGGAAGCGACCCCCAATCCCGCCACGCTGAAGTTCCTCCCCGGCAAGCCGGTTCTTCCCGGCGGCACGCGCGACTACCGGACGGCCGAGGAAGCTGCCGAATCACCGCTCGCTGCGCGGCTTTTCTCGGTAAATGGCGTGGCTGGCATCTTCCTGGGGCAGGATTTCATCACCGTCACCCGCGGCGAGGCCGAATGGCAGCACCTGAAGCCCGCCATCCTCGGACTGATCATGGATCATTACCTGTCCGGCGCGCCGGTCCTCCTCGCCACCAGCGGCGGCGATGGCGCTGCGGAGGAATTCTTCGATGCGGCCAACGGGGAGGTCGTCACGACCATCAAGCAGCTGCTCGACAGCCGGGTGCGCCCGGCGGTGGCGCAGGACGGCGGCGACATCACCTTCCATGGCTTCCGCGATGGCATTGTCTATCTGAATATGAAGGGCTCCTGCGCCGGCTGCCCCAGCTCGACCGCCACGCTGAAGCACGGCATCGAGAATCTGCTGCGCCATTTCGTGCCCGAAGTGGCTGAGGTCCGCGCCGTTTGACGGCGGGCCCGCGGGCGGCCTATCTGGCCCCGCAATGAAGCTCCTCGCCCTCGACACCTCCATGGCGGCTTGCTCGGCCGCCATTCTCGACACGGATCGCGACGTCATCCTCGCACGCCGCTGGGTGGCGATGGATCGCGGCCATGCCGAGGCGCTGGCACCCATGATAGCGGAGGTGCTGCAGGAGGCGGAGCTTCGTCCGCGGGACCTCAGCCGTATCGCGGTGACCGCGGGGCCTGGAACTTTCACTGGCGTCCGTATCGGCCTGGCCATGGCGCGCGGACTTGGCCTTGCGCTGGGCATCCCCGTCGCCGGCCTCGACAGCCTGACCGCAATTGCCGCCAATGTGCCGCCGGGCCGGCCGGTCCTGGTGGCCGCCGATGCGCGAAAGGAAGAGGTCTATGCCGCGGGTTTCGATGCCGATGGCACGCGCCGCTTCGGGCCGGAGGTGATGAGTCTCGGGGAAGCCGCACGCCGCCTGGCGCCGGGAAGTGTGGTGCTCGGCACCGCGGCCGGGCGGATCATGGCACTTGCCGGTGCAGCGGACTGTCTTCATCCCCCTCGACTCGATCTTCCGGACGCCGCAGCGCTGGCCCGGCGCTCTGCCATGCTTCCCCGGCCCGACTCCATGCCGCAGCCGATCTATCTTCGTTCGGCCGATGCCACACCGCAGCCGCTTGAGATGATTGAGCCGCTCTTGCGTACGGCAATTGCCGTCGATGCTGCGGCGCTGGCCCTCCTCCATGCCGAATGCTTCGACACCGCCTGGTCTGCCAGCGAATTTGCCGGCCTCATGATCATGCCGGGCACGGTGGTGCTCATGGCTTTCGATGGACCGGAGCCGCTGGCTTTCCTGATGACGCGCAGGGCGGCCGACGAAGCAGAGATCGTCGCCATCGCAACGCGTCCCGGCGCCCGCCGCCGCGGCCTGGCGCGCCGGCTGCTCGATCATCAGTCGACGGATCTTCTCGCCTCCGGCATCGCCACGCTGTTCCTTGAAGTGGCATCCTCCAACGCCGCGGCCCGAGGCCTCTACGAGAGCCTCGGCTTCAGGACTGCGGGCCTGCGCCGCAACTACTATGACCGCGGCGGCGGTTTGCGCGAGGATGCGGTGGTGATGCGCAAGGACCTGGCGCCGCGATGACGCCGCGGTCCTTCGTTCTGCTGACCGTATTCGCCGCCGTCACGCTGACGCTGATGCCGCTGCAACAGCTCTTCGTCTGGTTCTGGCCCGGCATGGCGCGCCGGTTTCCCATGCATTACCACCGTATGATCTGCGGCCTCCTCGGCATCAGGCTGCGCGTCATCGGTCAGCCGCCCCGCCAAGGGCCAGTGCTGATCGCCAGCAATCATGTGAGCTGGATCGATATCCTGGTCCTCAGCGCAATCGCACCGCTGTCCTTCATCGCCAAGCGCGAGGTGGGCCGCTGGCCCTTCTTCGGTAGCCTGGCAAGGCTGCAGCGTACCGTCTTCATCGACCGCGACCGCCGTCATGCCACCGGCAATGCCCGAGACGAAATGCGGGATCGTTTCAGGGCAGGCGACATCCTGGTGCTGTTCGCCGAGGGCACCACGGGCGATGGCCGCTGCATCCTGCCCTTCAAGAGCGCCTTCTTCGGTGCCGCCGAGTATCCGGGCGTCCTGGTCCAGCCGGTGACGCTGGCCTATACGGGCCACCATGGACTGCCGATGGACCGGCGCACGCGGCCGTCCTATGCCTGGTACGGCGACATGGACCTGGCGCCGCACCTGATCGAGGCCATCGCCACCGGTCCAATCGAGGTAACGGTCATCTTCCACGAGGCCCTGTCGCTCTCGGGCGAAAGGACCCGCAAGCATCTGGCCGCCCATGCCGAGGCCGAGGTGCGCGCCGGCCTGGTAAGCGCGCTTCACCATCCTGCCAAAATGGGTTAGGAGCTGCTCGCCATGGACCCCTTCTCCAAGAAGGTCTTCGTCAGGACCTACGGCTGCCAGATGAATGTCTATGACAGCGAGCGCATGCGCGATGTGCTTGCACCCCTGGGCTATGCCG
>JAPLOT010000468.1 GCA_026400595.1 Alphaproteobacteria bacterium
GTGACCATCAACATGGACCTTGCCGCGTCACATGAAGGTGTCTGGGATGGGGCGAGGATCCTGCCGACTATGTGAAGGTCAGATACGAGGTCTCCGAGCGCGCCTATGACTCCTGGCCTCCGCGACTCAAGGAGCTGTTCACGCCGGCACGCACCGTGGAGACGGGGAAGCCCAGCTACGAGCTCATACCATCGAAGATTTCATGAACAGGGTGGCGGGGTGGTCCGTGCCGCAAGGGCGGGCAGGGCTGTCCTTCGGCGCCCGGTCAGCGCCCCGCCATCTCCCCCATATCTCTCAGCCGATCATCGTCTTTGTGAAAGGAGCAACATCATGCCGCTGAAGATCGTGACAGCCGAAGAGCGGTTGTCGAAAGCCAACCTCAAGAGTTCCTGCGCCATCTTCGGGCCTCCGGGCGTGGGCAAGACGCATCTGCTCACCACGCTTCCCGCCGACAAGACCGTCTGCTTCGATCTCGAGGCCGGCCTCAAGTCGGTGCAGGACTGGCAGGGCGCCAGCATCCCCGTCCGCGACTTCGTCAGCTTTCGCAAGCTCGCCGTGCTGGTGGGCGGTCCCGATCCGGCGGCCCATCCCGACTCCTATTACGGCAATGATTACGGCAATGCCTATCACGACGCCGTCTACGCCGAATACCGTGACACGGGCCTCGTGGAGTTCCTGGCATCGAAGCCGATCCTGTTCATCGACTCGATCACCGAACTCACCCGCCAGGCCATGGCCTATTCCAAGCAGCAGCCGGAGGCCATCTCCGACCGCACGGGAAAGCCCGACGTCCGCGGCGCCTATGGCCTTCTCGGCCGCGAAGTCATCCAGGCCTTGAAGCACTTCCAGCATGCGCCCGGAAAGACGGTGATCTTTGTCGGCGTCCTCGAGAAGATCGTCGACGACTTCAACCAGCCCACCTGGCAGCCGCAGATGGAAGGCTCGAAGGCCTCGCGCGAACTTCCCGGCATCGTCGACCAGGTCATGTCGATACACCTGTTCTCGCAGAAGGAGGACGGCAGCTACATCCTCGACGAAAAGTCCACGACCCGCCGCCTCGTCTGCCAGGCGGGCAACCCCTACGGTCTTCCGGCGAAGGACCGTTCGGGCCGATTGAGTGTCACCGAAGCCCCCGATCTCGGCGCTGTCCTCGCCAAGATGAATGGCCGTGCCGCGTCCGGCCATCCTGCTGTTTCCACCTCCGACCACCCCAACGCCTGAACCAACCTTCTCAACAAGGAGACATCCCATGTTCGACTTCAACGATGCCCAGCAGCAGATGGCGCCCCAGGGCGAGCTCATCCCCGACGGCGTGTTCTCGCGGGTGAAGCTCACCGTCCGCCCCGGCGGCACCAATGGCGCGGTACCCATGGATGCGAAGCTTCTCAAGGCCTCCGAGAGAAGTGACGCGCTCATGCTCAACTGCGAGATGACGCTGATGGACGGGCCCTATGCCCGGCGCAAGTTCTGGCAGAACTTCACGGTCGCTGGCGGTAAGCGCGACGACAAGGGCGACTCCATCGGCTGGAACATCAGCAAGTCCTCGTTCCGCGCCATGATCGACTCAGCACTCGGGCTCGATCCGAAGGATGAGAGCCCGGCGGCGCGCGACAAGCGCAAGCTCGAGGGGCTGCGGCAGCTCGACGGCATCGTCTTCGCCGCCCGCATCATGGTGGAGCCCAAGAGCGAAGGCAACGCGGCCAACAACCGGATCGCCAACATCGTGCTCCCCGGTGCGCCCGAATACGCGAAGATCATGTCCGGGCAGCCCGTACCGCCCGATCCCGTCAATGCTGCACCCCGCAAGTCCCGCGCTGCGGCAGGAACGGTTGCGCCCGCCTGGTCGCAGCAGGCTCATGCGCCGCAAGCGCAAGGCCCGGCGGCATCTGCCGGCGCACAGCCTGCCACCTCGTCTCCGCAGTGGCTCAACACCTGAAGTCCATGACGGAAGACGAGTGGCAGGCACAGGTGACGCGTGACGCGGCGAAGGAGATCGGCGCATGGCTCGAGGCAAGAGGACGGCTGGATCAGCCCATTCGAAGCCTCACCCTGCGCGATCTCGAGGCACTCGCGCAAAACGCGATCACGCACTTTATCGTGATGGCGTCGCGCCGGATCGCGCGGGAACCGGAGACCAACAACGATCTCCGCCGCTTCCTGATGAGCGGCTGATCCTCTGCGCCATCTGCAACCGCGAGGCGCGGGGCTTCGGCTTCTGTCTGGCCCTGCGCTTCGACCTCCATCCCCATCACCGATTCTGTTCCATGCGCTGCCTCGACCGCGGGGAAGCGATTGCCACGGAGATGAATGGCATGATCGACAAGACTGCCCGCGAGATACAGGCCCTGAAGGACGCGCGGCGCCCCTTTGCGGAAGCCATCACCGAACTCGGCCTCATGCCGGTGTTCCACGACCGCAAGCCCGAAGACATCGCGCAGATCATTGAAGCCGTGGTGACGGGCTACGTCGACAGCATGCTGCGGCAGGCCGGGGTGCCTGAGCGCACCGGCACCTTCAATGACCCAATTCCCTTCTAGCCCGGAGTTCATATCGATGCCTATCGACCTCAACCATGACTCTGGCGCGCGCTACGAAACAAAGGCCAGCCTGTCCGTGGCCGTCAATGCCCTTATCGACGAGGCGCTCCTGCCGCGTCACCGCCTGCAGGCGCCGCGGGACTATCTCGGCGCCAGCCGGATCGGCGAGCCCTGTG
>JAPLOT010000327.1 GCA_026400595.1 Alphaproteobacteria bacterium
ACGGATGCCAGTGGCAGGATCCTTCCCTACCGGGACTGGGAGCGGCGCGTCGAATCGACGATCCGAGCTGACCCTTCCATCTTGCTGACAGGCGTAGGCGGCATTCTCTATCCGCCAGGAGTGCTCTCGCCCATGGCGACAGACGAGAGCAGCTTCATGCGCCTTTGCCCATCCGCTGACGATGTCTGGTTCTATTTCATGGCGCGGCTCACCGGTGCGGCCTGCCGCAAGATCGGGCAGGGGCCGAAGGACTATTACTGGGAGCCATCGCAAGGCGTCGCCCTGAGCACCTTCAATGTGGAGGGCAGCGGCAACGACGAGGCCTTTGCCCGCATGGTGGAGCGCTTTGGCAATCCCCTGCATCCGGCATTTGGGGCAGGCAAGGTGGACCCGGACGGGGTTTCCGGCTAAGCCGGACCTTCGGGAACGGAGTGCTCAGCCAGACGATGAAGACCGTTGATCTGACCTTTGCAGGGCGCACCGTGGCGCTTCCGGACCTGCCTGAGTACCGAAAATTTTATGGAAAGTTGACCTCGGGGATCTGGGAACCCCATACCTTCGAGGTCTTGGCGCGCAATCTCGATCGCGAGACCGTCTATGTCGACATTGGGGCGTGGATCGGAGTGACGCCTTTCTGGGCGAGCGCCATCTGCAAGCGGGTGATCGCCTTCGAGCCTGATCCCAGGTGCTTCGAGATCCTGCGCCAGCTTTCGCCCGCCTATGACAACGTCACGATCACGCAGGCGGCGCTCTCGTCAGAGGCCACAGTCACCATCCATGCTGTCGACGGCTTCGGGAGCTCGGAAACCAGCATTCTCGACATTGGCGACGGGGAAAGCGTCACGGTTCCGGGGCTTGGCATGGATGAGATCATGCGCCGGGCCGGAGGTGAACAAGCTTTCGTGAAGATCGACATCGAGGGCTATGAATTTGCAATGGCCGCCGAGATCGCCAAGCTGCGCAACTACAATGTCCACGGGCTGGAGCTGGCCGTTCACCCCCAGCTGCTGGAACGGAGCCTGGCGGGAAGCAGATTCTCGCGCCGGATCCGGACGGCCTGGAAGGTCTGGCGGCTGAGCCGCATCTTCGGGGACTTGTTTCCGGCGCCCCGGCTCGCCAAATACAAGAGCGTATTGAGCTATGTGGTCCGAGGCGTCCTATGGAAGGAAGAGCCCCGCGGTGCCGACTTCATCTTTGAGCGGAATCGGGCCGCAGTGGTCAAGGGAACAGAATGACAGCAGGAAGAAACGACACGTCAGGCGTCCTGATCGACTATGTGGCAGACTGGTTGATGCAGAAGGCGCTCAGCGGTTCGGATGTCGAGGATATCTTCAGTGGCTTTTGCGAGAGACTTGCGGCGGCCGGCTTGCCGCTGGCGCGCGTCCATCTCTCTTTCTCGATGCTGCATCCGCTGTACCGCGCCGCCAGTTTCACCTGGCGCCGCGGCGTCGGCTCAAAGGGCGAAAAACACCGGCATGTGCAGCCCAACATGACGGACCTGTTTCTCAAGAGCCCCTATTACTATCTTCTCTCCAACAACCTCAATCACATGCGGCGCCGGATCGATGGCGATGCGCCGGCAGACTTTCCGATTCTGGATGATCTCCGGAAGGAGGGCCTGACCGACTATCTCGCCATTGTTCACAGGTTCGATGCGAATTCGCTGCAGGGCATGATGGGCTCCTGGTCGACGGATCGTCCGGAGGGTTTCAGCGAAGGCGCCATCGCGGGTCTGCTGAAACTGCAGAGCCAGCTGGCGGTAACGATCAAGATGTCGGTGCTGAGCCGACTGGCCGACAACGTCCTCACAACCTATCTCGGCAATGAGGCCGGCCGCCGCGTTCTGAGCGGACAGATCAAGCGCGGCGACGCAGAAACCATTCGTGCGGCACTGGTGATGGTCGACATGCGCAATTCCTCAAACGTGGCGGACGTCCATGGGCGACAGGTCTTCATCGATACGCTGAACGAGTTCTATGACGCGATCGCGGCCCCCTTCAATCGCCATGGCGGCCAGATTCTCAGCTTCATGGGCGATGGCTTCCTTGCCATCTATCCCTGCGAGGAACGGAGCAAGCAGCAGTCGCAGCTGGCCGCACGTGCGGCCTTGTCGGCGGCACGGGCCGGATTGGCCCGCATGGCCGACCTCAATCATGACCGGGTGGCCAAGGGATTGTGGGAAATCGACTTTGGCGTTGGGCTGCACGTCGGCAACGTGATCTTCGGCAATGTCGGACTCGTCGACCGGTTGACCTTCTCGACATTTGGCGCAGCGGTGAACGAGGTGCAGCGGCTGGAATCCCTGACCAAGAGCCACCCGTCCAAAGTCATTGCCAGCGATGCCTTTGTTGGCTATTGCGGCGGCAAGTGGACCTTGCTGGGAACCGAGAAGTTGCGCGGGTTCGAGCAGGCCGTGAAGATCTTCGCGCCGGAAACGGCCCGGGCGAAGGGCAGGGGGCTGGAGTTGCCCCAAGGACAGGAAGAGGCTGGAATGTCCGACGCCGAACATCTGATGATGCTTCATCGGCAGGCTGGCCAGGCGGCTCAGAAGTCCGCCGTCCGCTGAGGTTCTTGCAACATGCGTCCCCGGATACGGCCCTGACCATCGTGACCCGTGCAGCAGCGGATCTGAGGTTCGAGGACCTGCTGGTCGATGGTTTCGACGGCGAGGATTTTTCTCCTGCCGGCGGGCTCTACTACAAGCAGACCTTCGAACAGAGTGCTGGCTCTGTCGAGTTCCAGAGGGACGTCTCGCTCGACGGGCGTGGCGCGCTCAAGCTCTCGGTGAAGCCCTTGGGCGGCGTCGGCAAGCGCACCGACATCAGCGAGCGGGCCGAGATCTGGGAAAGGCCACAGCTGCGCGTGCCCTATGACAGAGGCATCTGGTATGGCTTTGCGGTGAAGTTCGCCGATCCGGTTCCGCAGGACGACCACCGCTATCTGATTGCCCAATGGAAGCGCGAAATCGACCCGGGTCACCCGCTTGACTTCAGCCCCTTCCTCGCCCTGCGGCTGAACAAGGGTAAGCTCTTCGCCACTGTGGAGACCAACTACCACCCGCCCATCCCGCATACCGGCGCGGTAGCTGGCGTCGACGCTGGCGGCGTGCCGGTTAAGTTGCGGCCGGAAACCAACCAGATGCGCGCTCTGATCGCGACGCCGGCCAACTGGACGCCTGCCGACAGCGAGCTGTTTCATACCAGTTCGGACAAGCTCACGGTCATCGACCGTGGCACGCCGATGCCGGATCCCCGTTCGGGCTGGATTGATTTTGTCGTCTACACCAAGCCTGGACCGGACGGCTCGGGCCATGTCGAGATCTTCGCCAATGGAAAGTGGATCGTCACCGTGAAGGGGCATATCGGCCATAACGACGACGGTCTGGGGCAGAATCAGTATTTCAAGTTCGGACCCTATCGGGCCGGCCACAGCAACGTGTGGACGCTCTACTACGATGATTTCCGGCGCTCACCCCGCTGCGCCGACGTGCTGCGCGGGATGGCCTGCCCTTTCTGAGTCATTATGCCTTCATTAGATTGTGTTTTCGCTAGCCCGTCCATTGCCGGAGGAGATCGGGCAGGGGGTGTGAACAGGAATGTGGTGCCCGTATGTTTTCCCGATTGACAAAGTGACAGGAGAACACCGACGATCCCCCGAACGTCACCTTGATGGGAAAGCATGAAACCTGTGAACGACCTTCTGCGGATCGAGGGCCTTGGTGTTGGCATCACCTTGCAGTCCGGACAACTTGAGGCTGTAAAAAGTGCCTCGCTGCGCGTTCTTCCCGGAAAGGTTACGGCCCTCGTGGGCGAATCCGGGTCTGGAAAGTCGGTGATTGCCCAGACCATTCTGGGAATTCTGCCGCCGGTCGCCAAGGTTACCGCGGGACGGATCCTCTTCAACGATCCAGAAAAGCCGGGCAGCAGCATCGACTTGTGCCAACTCGACCGCGACAGCGAAGCCTACCGGGCGCTGCGCGGTCAGCGCATCTCGATGATCTTTCAGGAGCCGATGACTGCGCTTTCGCCGCTGCATACGGTTGGCAACCAGATCCAGGAAGCCCTGACCATTCATACCAGCCTGCCGGAGGCGGAGGCGCGGCGGCGGACTGAGGAGATGCTAGATCTCGTCGGCTTTCCCGATCCCAAGCGCGCCTATGGCATGTATCCTTTCGAATTGTCCGGCGGCTTGCGGCAGCGGGCGGTGATCGCCATGGCGCTGATCTGCCGCCCGGCGCTGGTGGTGGCCGACGAACCCACCACTGCCCTGGACGTGACGATCCAGGCGCAGATCCTGCAACTGCTGCGCGAGTTGCAGTCGAAGCTCAACATGGCCATCCTGCTGATCACCCATGATCTGGGCATCGTCGCCAATGTGGCTGACGAGGTGGTGATCATCTATCACGGCGAAATCATGGAGGCGGGGACTGTCTCCGACATCTTCCGCAATCCCCAGCACCCCTATCTCAAGGGCTTGCTGCGGGCCGTGCCGCATTTCGACATGGCGCCCGGCGAGCGCCTGAAATCGCTTCGCGACGTGCAGGTGGATACCTCGAAGCTGAAGCAGGCCGAAACCCGTGCGGCAGGGAAACGCGGTTCGATCCTGCTCTCCGCCAAGGGGCTGACCAAGTCGTTCTCCACGCGAAAGTCCGGCTGGTTTGCAAAGCAGGAAAGCACTGCGCGCAAGGCGCTGGACGACGTGAGCCTCGAGATCCGCCGCGGCGAATGCCTGGGTCTGGTCGGCGAAAGCGGCTGCGGCAAGACGACACTGAGCAAGGTCATCATGCGCGCGGTAAGGCCCGATGCCGGTGCCGTGACATATGACGACGGCAATGGGCCGATCGATGTGCTGGCCGCCGAGGGTGACGACCTGCAGACGCTTCGCACCAAGATCCAGATGGTATTCCAGGACCCGTTCTCGTCGCTGTCGCCGCGCATGACGGTTCAGAACATTCTTTCCGAGCCATTGGAGATCCATAATCGCGGCGACGCCAAGTCAAGGATTGAACAGGTCAAGACCTTGATGGAAGTGGTCGGTCTCGATCCGCGCTTCCTGAGCCGCTATCCTCACAGCTTTTCCGGTGGCCAGCGCCAGCGTGTCGGCATTGCCCGTGCCTTGGCACTGGGGCCCGATCTCCTCATTTGCGACGAACCGGTCTCGGCGCTCGACGTTTCGGTTCAGGCCCAGATCCTGAACCTGCTGAAGGACCTCCAGGCCCAGCTTGGCCTCACGTATCTCTTCATTTCCCACAATCTGGCCGTGGTCGACTACATGGCCGACCGGATCGCCGTGATGTGCCGCGGCAGGATCGTGGAGATTGCGCCGCGCGAGGTGCTGTTCAAGTCGCCAATACATCCCTATACGCGTGCCCTGCTGGCGGCAGTGCCATTCCCGGATCTCGACCGCCCGCTCGACTATACCACGCTGCAGCTCGGTACGGCGTCTGATACTGGCACCTGGCCATCTTTCTTCCAGGAGGCGGACAACAAGGCGCCGCTGGTGGCGGCGCATTGCGGTGAAGATCATTTCGTACTGGCTCAGGCTTCAGCCAAGGTGCAGGAGTTGCGCGCATGGTAACGCGCCGGACCACTCTCGGACTGCTCGCATCCGTCGCGTTGGCGCGGCCCTTGCGCGCCGACGACCTCGAACCGCCATACCTCCGTGAGCGGCTGTCGACCGGCGAACTTCCGCCGCTGGCCGAACGCCTGCCCAAAGTGCCGCGCGTCATCAATCTCGAAGCCATGGGCCGGCTTCCGGGGAGGCATGGCGGCGACATCCGCACGCTCATCGGCGGGCAGAGGGATATCCGCCTGATGACGCTGTACGGCTATTCGCGTCTTGTAGGCTACGACGAGAAGCTTGTCCTGCAGCCCGACATCCTGGAGCGCTATGACAATGTCGAGGACAGGATTTTCACCTTCAAGATCCGCGAGGGACACAAGTGGTCGGACGGCTCGACCTTCACCGCAGAGGATTTCCGCTATGCCTGGGAAGATATCCAGCTCAACGAGGACCTCTCGCCCGGTGGACTCTCCACATATCTTCTGTCCAACGGCAAGCCGCCCGTCTTCGAGATCATCGATCCGCTGACCGTCCGCTACAGCTGGGAATCGCCCAATCCCGATTTCCTGCCGCGCATCGCAGCGGCGCAGCCTCTGAACATGGCGATGCCAGCCGCCTATCTCAAGCAGTTTCACAAGAAGTACCAGACGGAGGAGAAGCTCGCCGAACTGGTGAAGAAAAACAAAGTGAAGAAATGGACCGTGCTGCATACGCGCATGTCCCGGACCTATCGGCCGGAGAACCCCGATCTTCCCACGCTTGATCCGTGGCGCAACACGACCGCGCCGCCGGCCGAGCAGTTCATTTTCGAGCGCAACCCGTATTTTCATCGCGTCGATGAGGCAGGGCGCCAGCTTCCCTATGTCGACCGCTTCATTCTCAATAGCAGCACGTCGTCGATCATTCCGGCCAAAACCGGTGCGGGAGAATCCGATCTGCAGGCAAATGCCATCGACTTCACCGATTATGCCTTCCTGAAGGAATCCGAGCAGCGCTATCCGGTGAAGGTCACGCTTTGGAAGAAGACTCAGGCTTCGCGCCTCGCCCTGCTTCCCAACCTCAATTACAAGGATCCGGCATGGCAGACGCTGTTCCGCGATCCGCGGGTGCGTCGTGCCCTGTCGCTTGCCATCGACCGCCACGAGATCAATGAAGCACTGTTCTTCGGTCTCGGCACCGAAAGTTCCGACACGCTCATGCCGGAGAGCCCGCTGTTCAAGCCCGAGTTTGCAAAGGCGTGGATCGAGCATGATCCGGAACAGGCCAATGCGTTGCTGGATGCGGCTGGATTGTCAGCGCGTGACAGCGACGGGATCAGGCTGCTGCCCGATGGCCGTCGGGCCGAAATCATCATCGAGACCGCCGGCGAAAGCACGCTCGAGACCGATGTGCTCGAACTTGTCACCGACTATTGGGAGAAGGTGGGACTCAAGCTCTTCGTCCGCACGTCGCAGCGCGACATCTTCCGCAGTCGCGCCATCGGCGGCGAAATCATGATGGCCATCTGGTCAGGCATGGACAATGGCATTGCAACCGGCGACATGAACCCGGCGCAACTGGCGCCGACATCGGATGACCAGCTGCAATGGCCGGTGTGGGGCCTCCACAATCAATCGCATGGGGAAATGGGTGCTGCGCCCGATATCACCGAGGTGAACGCGCTGCTGGAGCTCTACAAGGCCTGGCGCATGACCACTTCGATGCAGGCGCGCAACGACATCTGGTCCAAGATGCTGACCATTTATGCAGATCAGGTCTTTTCCATCGGACTGCTCAACGCGACGCTTCAGCCCGTGCTGCGCAGCAGCAGGCTGGTCAACATGCCCGATACGGGGCTCTACGGTTTCGAGCCGACCAGCTATTTCGGGGTGTATATGCCCGACACCTTCTGGCTGAAAAAGGACGCCTGACAGTGCTGAAATACATTCTGTGGCGCATTGCGGTGATGATCCCGACACTGCTGATCATTTCCGCCTTGATCTTCACCATCATCGAACTGCCGCCGGGCGACTACTTCGAGAGTTACATTGCCGAGCTCAAGGCCCAGGGCGAGAATGTCAATACCGAGCAGATCGATGCGCTTCGGGCCCAATACGGATTCGACCAGCCGGTCGTGATCAGGTACTTCGACTGGGTCTGGGGCATGCTGCACGGCGACTTCGGATACTCCTTCGAATATCAGCTGCCGGTGAATGAAGTCGTGGGCGACCGGCTCTGGCTGACCATGCTGGTCTCCTTCGTGACCATCGTCTTCACATGGCTGATTGCCTTTCCGATCGGCATATACTCGGCAACCCATCAATACAGCTGGGGCGACTATGGCCTGACTTTCCTGGGATTGCTGGGGCTTGCGATCCCGAACTTCATGCTGGCACTCATCCTCATGTATTTCGCCAACATCTGGTTTGGCACGTCGATCGGCGGGCTGATGGACCGCGAATTCCTGGCGGAGCCCATGAGCTGGGCCAAGGCGAAGTCGATCATGAGTCACCTGTGGATTCCGGTGGTGATCGTGGGAACCGCTGGCACAGCCGGCATGATCCGCCGCCTGCGCGCCAATCTGCTGGATGAGCTTCGCAAGCAGTATGTCACGACGGCAAAGGCGAAGGGCGTGCCGCCCATGCGTGCCCTCGTGAAGTATCCTCTGCGCATGTCGCTGAACTTCTTCATCGCCGACATCGGTTCGATCCTGCCCGCCATCATTTCGGGCGCGGAGATCACCGCCATCGTGCTGTCGCTGGAAACCACCGGACCCATGCTGATCCGCGCCCTGCAAAGCCAGGACATGTACCTTGCCGGTTCGTTCCTGATGTTCCTCGCCTTCCTCACCGTCATCGGCGTCCTGATCTCGGATCTGGCGCTGGCGGCACTTGATCCGCGCATCCGGCTTCAGGGTACGAGCACAAAATGACATCGCCTCTGCCGGCACCCGGCGCTCCGCTCCATCACTATGTCTCGACCGCGCCGTTCGATCCCCACACGATCACGGCGATGACCAACGAGCAGTCGAAGGTCCACCTCGCGTCGCAATGGAAGCTCATGTGGTGGAAATTCAAGCGCCACCGCGTTGCCTACTACTGCGGAATCTTTCTGGCGCTCATGTATGCCTCGACGCTCTTCAGCGAATTCCTGGCACCCTACAATCTGCACACACGCAACGTAGAAGCCATTCATACGCCACCGCAGCGCATCCACTTCTTCCATGAAGGGAGCTTTGTGGGGCCGTTCGTCTATGGGCGGGAGCGCAGCCTCGACATGAATACCATGAAGCGGGTCTACACCGACACTCCGAACGTGATCTATCCCGTCCGGTTCTTTTGCAAGGGCGACACTTACAAGTTTTGGGGAATGTGGGATGCCGACCGCCATCTGTTCTGTCCGGCCGAGGGTGGAACGCTGTTCCTTCTTGGAACCGATCGTCTAGGGCGCGACGTCCTTTCGCGCATCATCTACGGCGCGCGCATTTCCCTGACCATCGGCTTGATCGGCATAACCGTGAGTTTCGCCCTCGGCATCATCATTGGAGGCCTGGCCGGCTACCACGGCGGCTGGTTTGACCTGGCCGTGCAGCGCGTCATCGAGGTGCTGCAGTCGATCCCGAGCATTCCGCTGTGGATGGCACTGGCTGCGATCATGCCGGTGTCCTGGAGTCCGATCGTGATCTACTTCGGCATCACCTTCATTCTCGGCCTTCTTGACTGGACAGGCCTCGCGCGGGCGGTGCGCTCAAAGCTGCTGTCGCTGCGTGAAGAAGAATATGTCCTTGCGGCCCAGCTGATGGGCGCCAAGGACAGCCGCATCATCGGCCGTCACCTGATCCCAGGTTTCATTTCGCACCTGATCGCGACGGCGACCATCGCTATTCCCGGCATGATCCTCGGCGAGACGGCTCTCAGCTTCCTCGGGCTCGGCCTGCGGCCGCCGATCACCAGCTGGGGCATCCTGCTGACAGAGGCGAAGAACGTCAGTGTCGTCGCGCTCTATCCGTGGCTTCTCTTTCCCATGGTTCCTGTGATTCTCGTCATCATCGCCTTCAATTTCTTTGGCGACGGGTTGCGGGATGCGGCAGACCCTTACAACTGAATCGAGGTATCGCCGTGATGACTGTTCGGAAGGCAGAATCGGTGAATTCGGAGCGTTCGCGTGTATCGAGGTACCCGTTGTGACACGGCGCTACGACAATACCCGCATCCTCATGTACAGCCATGATACGTTCGGGCTGGGTCATTTGCGGCGGTGCCGTGCCATCGCTCATTCGTTGGTCGAGCACGCGCGCGGATTGAGCATCCTCATCATATCGGGGTCCACTATCGCCGGCGCCTTCGATTATCGCGCGCGCGTCGACTTTGTGAAGATCCCGAGCGTGATCAAGCTGCGCAACGGAGAATACACCTCCCTTGACCGTCACATCGATCTGCAGGAAACGCTGATGATGCGGCAGTCGATCATCCGGCACACCGCAGATACCTTTCAGCCCGATATCTTCATCGTAGACAAGGAACCTCTTGGCTTGCGCGGCGAAGTCGAGGACACTCTTGCCTACCTGAAAACCAAGGGCACAATTCTGGTTCTTGGTCTGCGCGAAGTGATGGATGCTCCGGATCTCCTCGATGCCGAGTGGAAACAGCGCGATGTGCTCCGCAAGATCGGCATGCTCTATGATGCGATCTGGGTCTATGGGCCGCCTGACTTCTATAACCCGCTGACAGGGCTCGACGTGCCGGAGTCGGTCAAGTCGAAACTCCAGTATGTCGGCTTTCTGCAGCGCGAGCTCAATGCCGAGGAAATCCCAGGCCATCGACCGGAGGGCGATTACATCCTGGTGACGCCTGGTGGCGGGGGTGATGGAGCCGAATTGATCCACAATGTGCTGCATGCCTACCAGCAGGACCCGGACCTCACCTATAAGGCCGTAATCGTGCTTGGCCCTTACATGCCGGCGCGGCAGCGCCGCAAGCTGATGAAGAAGGGTATGAAACTGGCGTCGGTGAAGATCATCGAGTTCGACAATCAGATGGAAGACCTGGTCGCCGGCGCGAAGGCGGTGGTGGCCATGGGGGGCTATAATACCTATTGCGAGATTCTGTCTTTCGACAAGCCGGCCCTCATCGTGCCGCGCACCGTGCCCCGCCAGGAGCAGTTGATCCGCGCAAGGCGCGCTGCCGAACTCGGACTGATCGATATGTTGCTACCCGAGGAAGCGGCCGATGCGCATCGTCTGGCTGAAGCGCTCAAGGCCTTGCCCGCGCGTCCGCGGCCATCGCAAAGCCAGCCGGAATTGCGCCTCGAAGGCCTGATGAGGATTTCCGAGATCGTCGGCAACTGGCTCGACAAGCGTTCGCATCAACATCTGTCGGTGGTGGAGCGGCTCAGCTGAAGTCGCGTGAAGAGGTGAAGAAGACCGTCGTCGTCCTGAAGGGCTATCCGCGTCTGTCGGAAACATTCATCGCGCAGGAACTGCTTGGGCTGGAGCGCGCCGGCATGTCGCTTGAACTGGTGGCGCTTCGCCGGCCGACCGATCGTAAGCGGCACCCGGTGCATGACGAGATCGTCGCTCCCGTGACCTATTTGCCCGAGTATCTTCATGATGACTATGGCCGCGTGCTGCGATCCTTCCTCCGCTGCCTTCTGAGACCCGGCCTGATTGGAGCCTTGGTGGCGTTCCTGCGCGACCTCAGGAAAGACAGGTCGCGCAACCGGGTGCGCCGGCTTGGCCAGGCGTTGGTGCTCGCAGCCGAGATGCCCCCGGGGGCGCGATGGCTGCATGCGCATTTCATTCACACGCCGGCCTCGGTCACGTCCTATGCAAGCCTGATCGCCGGCGTTCCCTGGTCGTGTTCGGCGCATGCGAAGGACATCTGGACGTCCCCGGATTGGGATCTGCGTCGCAAGCTGGACGAAGCCCGTGGCGTGGTGACATGTACGAAGGCCGGATACGATCATCTTCGGACCCTTGCCGGCGATCCGGTGCGCGTCCATCTGAGCTATCATGGCCTCGACCTGCAACGATTCGGCCACTTCGATGGTGCGCGATCGCAGCGAGATGGCACACGGCCGGGGGAACCGGTCGTCATACTCAGCGTGGGCCGTGCCGTGCCGAAGAAGGGCTATGATGTGCTGCTGCAGGCGTTGGCCTTGCTGAAACCCGAGGTCGGCTTCCGCTTCGTCCATGTCGGTGGAGGAGAAGACCTGGCGACTCTGAAGGACCTGTCCATCTCCCTGTCGCTTGATGACCGGATCGAGTGGAAGGGGCCGCTCGCCCAGGGCGATATCCTGAAACTCTACCGCGAGGCCGACATCTTCACGCTGGCCTGCCGGATCTCCGAGGACGGCGACCGCGACGGCCTGCCCAATGTACTGGTCGAGGCGTCAAGCCAGGCGCTGGTTTGCGTCTCGACAGATGTCTCTGGAATTCCTGAACTCCTGCAGGATGGCGAAAACGGCCTGATCGTGCCGCCGGAGGATCCTGTGGCGCTGGCAGCCGCCCTGAAGCGCCTGGTCGGAAATCCGGGACTGCGTCACCGCCTTGGCGCCGCGGCGGAGTGGCGGGTGCGCCAGCACTTCGACCATCTTTCCAGCATCAAGCAGTTGCTGGCGCTGTTCCGGTCTGACTGGCGCAGCGAGACCCGATCGTGAAGCGGGTCTTTTTCTACGTCCAGCATCTTCTCGGTATCGGTCACCTGGTCAGAACCAACCGCATTGCCGGGGCGTTGGTGGAAGCGGGCCTCGACGTGACGCTGGTCATGGGGGGCCTCCCGGTCGAGGGCCTCGTTCAGCCCGGCTGCCGCCGTCTTCAACTGCCCGCAGTGAAGGCCGGCGCGGCAGGCTTCTCCGAGCTGGAAGACGAGGCGGGGCGGCCGGTCGACGCCGCCTTCAGGACGCGGCGTACCGCCATGCTTCTCGATGCCTTCCGCAGCAGCCAGGCCGATGTGCTGCTGATCGAAGCCTTCCCTTTCGGCCGCCGGGCCATGCGTTTTGAACTGCTGCCCCTGCTCGAACTCGCCAATGCCCTTCCGCGGCGTCCGCTCATCGCGACCTCGGTACGCGACATTCTGCAGGAAACCACAAAGCCGGGCCGGGCGGAGGAAACCCTGGAAACGGTCGAGCGCTACTTCGATCTCGTCCTCGTGCACGGCGATCCGGGTTTTGCGCGGCTGAATGAAACCTTTCCTCTTGCGGCCGCCATCACCAAGGAGGTTCTCTACACTGGCCTGGTTGCAGGACCGCCGCCGGCCCCAGCGCTGTTGACGTTTGACATCCTGATTTCGGCTGGCGGAGGGGCTGCAGGCCTGCCGCTCATTCGCGCAGCAGCAGAGATGATGACAAGGCTGGGCAATACCTATCGCTGCGGCATGATCACCGGGCCGAACCTGTCGCGGGCAGAAATCGACTCGCTCCTGGCGCGCAGAACAAGGGGACTTGAGATCTTTGCGTTTCGCCCCGATCTTCCGGACCTCCTGGGCGGCAGCAGCCTGTCCATATCGCAAGCCGGCTACAATACTGTGTGCGATGTGCTGCGGGCAGGATGCCGGTCACTGCTGGTTCCCTTTGCCGCGGGCGGGGAGACCGAGCAGTCGGTCCGCGCCCAGCGGTTGGAGGCCATGGGTCTGGCGGCCGTGCTGCCCGAAGCATCCGTGTCTGCCGATCAGCTGCAATCCAGGGTTCAGGTCCTGCTCGCGCAGCCTGCTCCTCAGACCAGCCGCCTTGATCTGGACGGCGCCCGCCGGACGGCGGAGTTCTTGCTGGCGCGGCTCTGCGCATGAGCAGACTGCCCCGCTTTTGGGCGGGCCTTTCCGCACGCACGCCCACCGACATGGTGGCGCTTTCCGCCAAGTTACTGTAGTTTCATACTTTCCGGGAGCAGGGACAGCAGGGCTTGAGACATCTCATTGAGACCGATTGGGGCGCCGTTTTCGTCGCGGGTGGTCTGCCGGCGGACGGCCGGAAACTCGAGAGCCTCCTGGGTTTCCGGCGGACGCTGCGTATTGCTCACTTCGGCAGCCTTCGCGTTGAAGCGAGACTCGCGTGATGGACAAGAATCTCTCGAAATACATCTGGAAGCATACACGCAGTCAGCAGATCTGGATCCTGATTGTCGTGCTTGTCTCGATGTACACGTATTTTCTGTCTTTCGATCTGCCCAAGTTCATCGTCAACGGTCCCATTCAGGGCCAGGGCTTCGAGACGCCCGGAGCGACTCAAACCTATCTCAAGCTGGCCCCGACCCTGCCATTCATCGGGACCATCGACATCTTTCCGGGCTTCGACCTCACCCGCATGGGCGCGCTGATCTATCTGAGCCTCTTTTTCCTGCTGCTCGTGATCGTGAATGGCGCCTTCAAGTTCTACATCAATACCTACAAGGGCCGTCTCGGCGAACGCATGCTGCGCCGCATCCGCTTCGAATTGGTTGACCGCATCCTCCGTTTTCCGCCGCAGCAGTTCAAGTATGTGAAGCCAGCCGAGCTTGCCACGATGGTCAAGGACGAGGTGGAGCCACTCGGTGGCTTCATCGGCGATGCCTTCGTGCAGCCGGCCTTGCTGGGCGGCCAGGCCGCGACCGCGTTGATCTTCATATTCGTGCAGAATTTCTGGCTCGGCATGATCGCAGCGGCCATCGTGGCAGTGCAGCTCGTCATCATTCCGAAGATGCGCAAGCGCCTTCTCAAGCTGGGTCGCGAGCGGCAGCTGACGGCACGCGAGCTCTCTGGCCGAATCAGCGAGATATCGGAAGGTATCTCGACCATCCATAGCCACGACACGTCGAATCTCGAGCGTGCCGATATCTCCGCCCGGCTGGGCCGGATCTTCAAGATCCGCTACGATCTCTATCAATGGAAGTTCATGGTGAAGTTCCTGAACAACTTCCTGGCTCAGGTCACGCCCTTTCTCTTCTACCTCATCGGCGGCTACCAGGTGATCAGCGGCACCCTCGACGTGGGCCAGCTGGTTGCCGTCATCGCCGCCTACAAGGACCTGCCGAGTCCCCTCAAGGACCTGATCGACTGGGATCAGGCCCGCCAGGAGGTGAAGATCAAGTATCTGCAGGTGTACGAGCAGTTCGACATCGACAACATGATGGACGGCAAGATCCAGGCGCTCGAGACCAAACCTGTCGATCCGCTTAACCATGCGCTTGAAGCCGTCAATCTCTCGATCACGGACGACAGTGGCGCAAGACTTCTCGACCGCATGTCGATCAGCGTGAAGCACGGCGAATCCCTGGCCATCGTCGGCAATACAGGCGGCAGCGGTGAAGCGCTCACCGAGGCATTGGCCAGGGTCATAAGGCCAGCCGGAGGCAAGATCGCGCTGGGGCCCCATGACCTTCACGAGTTACCCGAGTCGGTCACTGGTCGCCGCATGTCCTATGCGAGCTCCGATGCCTATCTCTTTCAAGGGAAGCTTCGCGAAAATCTCCTGTACGGATTGAAGCATGCGCCCCTCCAGCCTGCGACAGAGAGGTCCGAGGCTTCGGCGCACAAGAAGTGGGAAATCGAGGAAGCCAACAAGTCTGGCAATGTGGACTTTGACATCCATGCGGACTGGATCGACTATGTGGCAGCGGGTGCAACCGGGCCCCACGACATCGTCCATGTGATTCTGCCGCTGCTCGATGCCGTGCAACTGTCCAACGAACTTGTCGAACTCGGCCTCCGCTCGCGGACCACCGCCAGCCATCACCCGAAGATTTCCGAAGGTATCGTCGCCGTGCGGAAGGCATTCCGCGAACGCCTCGCATCGGAGAGCCTTGATGAGGTCGTGGTGCCGTTCAAGTCAGGTGTCTACAATCCGGAGGCAACAATCAGCGAGAACCTGCTGTTCGGTGCGGCGACCGGTCCGCTACTGGACAGTTCTTCCCTGGCAAAGGACGCCTACTTCCTGTCGGTGCTTGAGAGCTCAGGACTGACAGAGACGTTCTACAAGATGGGCCTGGAGATTGCCGAGAACGTGGTGGAACTTTTCCGCGACCTTCCGCCTGACCACCCCTTCTTCCAGAATCTTCCGTTCATGACGTCGGATCAACTTCCCGAGTACCAGGCGCTCCTGAAGCGGGCTCAGGGCAAGAGCTTCTCGGCGCTGACCGAGGAGGACCGGACCAGCGTCCTGGCCTTGACGTTCCCCTATGTCGAGCCCCAGCACCGTTTCGGCGTGCTGACACCCGAAATCATGTCGCGCATCGTGGACATGCGTCACGCCTTTCTGAGGAATCTGCCGGACAGGTTGAAGGGCAGCATCGAACCCTATGACCCTGAACGCTACAACACAGCGGCTAGCCTTCTCGACAACGTGCTTCTCGGCCGCATCGCCCACCAGCATTCCGACGAGGGCGACCACATCCGGCGTATCGTGCGCGAGGTCTTGACGGAGCAGGGGTTGCGCGAGGACGTGATCGACATGGGGCTCGCCTTCAATGCCGGCGTGGGTGGCCGCCGCCTGTCGGCAGGAATGCGGCAGAAGGTCAACCTTGCCCGGGCCCTCATCAAGCGTTCCGACTACCTGATCCTGAACCGGCCCCTGTCGGCGCTGGATCAGCAGGAGCAGAGGTCGATTGCCGTCAATCTGTTGGAGTGGTCGCGCAATATGGGCTACAAGCCTGCAGTCATTGCCGTTCTATCTACACCGTCGCTTGCTGCGCTTTTCGACAAGGTCATGGTCTTCGAACGTGGTGCACCTGTCGCAACGGGGCCTTACAGCAAACTCGTTGAAGAGAACGAGAACTTCAAGAAGCTGCTAACATGATGTTCAGTGTGTCAACGTCAAGCTAGAGGATCCATGCAATGGCGCTCAAGGAAGAGGTCGAGCAGCTGAAGAGCGTTCCGCTCTTCGCGGATGTCTCTCCGGCGAAGCTCAAGCTGCTCGCCTTCACATCCGATGTGGTCAGTTTTCCTGCCGGACGCGTGCTCTTCAATCAGGGCGATCTCGGCGATGCCGCCTACGTCGTGCTCTCTGGAGAAGTCGACGTGCTCATCAATGCGGGCGGCGAACAGATCAAGGTTGACACCATCGGTGCCAACTCGATCGTTGGAGAGATCGCAATTCTCTGTGACGTGGTCAGGACCGCGACGATCAAGACAACTCAGCCAGTTACCGCGCTGCGTATCCGCAAGGAACACTTCCTGAAGCTCCTCGCGGAGTTCCCGGAGATGACGATCCAGATCATGCGGGTGCTCGCCGAGCGCCTGAACCATACCACCTCGGCCCTGACCGAGGCCCGCAGCCAGCTGCGCAAGGCCGGTCAGCGTGCCTGACGCCTAGCGCTCGGCTTCCACGGCGACGATCGCGTCAGCCGCGCTGAGCCAGCGGCCTTCGGTCAGCCGGAAAAGGCGTCGCAGAAAGTCCCAGGCGGCGTCATCGTGGACAAGGTGGTGAGTCAGTACGCCAATCGGCGTGCCAAGACGGTCGTGCTGGTGGATCAGGCCGGAGAGCGCGTCGATCAGTTCGCCGTGATCGCGGCAGCCTCGGTTGCCGCGCCAGTTCATGATGTCGAGTTGCGTATTCACCACCGTCACCGATGCGGTCGGCGCCGCCGATCCGAAGGTTGATAGGGCGCGGAAGCCGAGCTGTCCAAGGTGCGGCAGAAACTCCGGCGCAATCCGGTTCCAAGGCGGGACGAGCATCGTCAGCAGTCTTCCGCCGAAGAGATCGGACATGCGCTGGCGCGCCGCGGCCAATTCCCTCACGACGACAGGAAGCGGGCGGTGAAGTCCGAGTTCCTGCTTCTTTGAACCGTCTGGCGCATGGTTGCAATGAGCCCAGCCATGGATGACGGGGCATGCCATCCTGCTGTCTTCAATGCGGGTAACCAGCGGCTGTCCGGTGAGGGCGGGAATGATCGCCAGGGCCACGGGCACGTGATGGTGTTCCGTCACGTTCAGAAGCTGGTCAAGTGCCGGCGTTGGCGCGACGGCATCGTCGTCCCTCAGCCAGAATCTGGTCCGGGGACCGGCGCAGGCGATCTGCTCCACAAGCGAATGCCACTTCGCCTCGAGGCTCACGGGACACTCTCCGCAAGAGATGAACGCAGGATACTGGCCGCCGCTGTCAGCGAGTGGCTTTCGAACACGGTTCTGCGGGCGGCGCCGGCCATCCTGCTGCGCAGTTCAGGGTTCTCGATCAAGCTGCGGATCGCGGCCGCGAAGCCTTCGACATCGCCTGGCCGCGTAAGCAATCCAGTTTCTTTGTCACGGACGACGTCAGGCACTCCGGCTGCGGCCTGCGCAACCACGGGCAGCCCGGCAGCCTGTGCTTCGAGATAGGCGAGGCCATAGGCCTCGGCGTACCCAGGCCAGACATAGATGCCACCCCGCGTCAGGATGCCGGCGACGTCTGCGGGCGGCAAGGCGCCGAGCCACTCCACCCGATGCGGCGGCAGCTGCGTAAACAGCCCTTGCACGTCGTCGCGCATCTCGCCATCGCCGACAACTGACCATCGCCAGTCGAGGTCGGTCAAGAGACCGAGTGCCTGGGCCAGCATCCGGTAGCTGTCGAACTTGTCGCCCCTTCGCATCATGGCCACGGTGACGAGGCGGATGGATGTCTCTGTCGAGGCGACGTTACCGAAAGGCGAGCAGTCGATGAAGGGCGGCAGCATCCGGAGTTTTGCCGATGGAATGGCAGCCGCCAGGCCATCGCGGTCGCGGCGGGTAAAGCAGAAATTCGTGGCGGCGAGGGAGACGCTGCTCGCAACCCGATCCTGACATTCGCGCCATATGCCGTCATTGCGCCGCTGCGCATAGGACGCTTCTGCCGTGACATAGGGAATGCCGAAGCGGCGCACCAATGCTGGCCCCAGAAGATCGGGCGACTTGTAGTAAGGGTGATAGCAGAACCAGAGATCGGGCACGCGGCCTGATGTCCAGGCCTCGGCAATTCGTGCAACCTCCAGCTCGGCCTGCCGGTTGAAGTCCTCCCATTGGCTCTGCGACGGCGCCGGAAGATAGACGCGGAGGTGGGAGGCGACCTCGACGGTTGCCCCACCGGCCGTGAGCGCCCTGATCAGCAGCCGCGCCATCTGCCGATCACCGGAAGGCGTTGGGTGCTCGGGTGATTTCAAAGGGGCGTAGAAGGCTATGCGCATGAGGCGTCCGTGGAGCGGAATGCCATGGCTCAGGCCTTGATGATGTTCGGGCCGGCAAGTTCGCGGCGGCCGAAGCCATTGCGCGTGTCGACGATGAGCTTGGCCGACTTGGCGATCATGGCGTAGTCGAAGCTGCTGTGATCCGTAGCGAGCAGGACCGCGTGGTAGGACGCAACCGACCGTGCATCCACAGCGACCGAGGTACGGCCGGCATATTCCATGTGTTCCCGAGTCGGTCCGATCTCGGGAAGATGAGGGTCGTGATAGTCGACCGCGGCACCTCTTTTCTCGAGCAACGACATCAGCTTGAAGGACGGGCTTTCCCGCATGTCGCCCACATCTTTCTTGTAGGCAAGTCCAAGGATCAGGATGCGGGCGCCAGCAAGGCCTGCGCCTTGCTGCCGGTCGAGCGCTTCGGCG
>JAPLOT010000561.1 GCA_026400595.1 Alphaproteobacteria bacterium
GCATCATAGGCCTCGTAGGTCACGGTCGTGCCCGCAAGGCCGAAGACCACCGAGAAGGCGATGACGATCGCGATCAGCAGGAAGAAGATGATGGCGGGATGCGGCACCATGTTGCCGACGCGCTCGACGGTGGCGAGAAAGCCTGTCGCTGCCTTGGGATCGACCTTGACGCTGTCTTTGGCCTTGCTCATGCGTTTCTCCCTGGTGTTTTCAGCTGCCGGTCACTGACTGTCGGTTGCCCGTCCTTGCAGACCCATCTCAGAATCTCCAGACGAGCGGAACATAGAAGGTTGCCACCACGAAGAACCAGATCATCAGGGGCAGGCCGAGCTTCCAGTAGTCGCCGAAGGCATAGCCGCCGGGTCCCATGACCATCAGGTTCGTCGGCGTGGCGATCGGCGTGAGGAAGGACGCCGCGGCGGCCACTGCCGTCGACATCAGCACCGGCTCCGGCGACATGCCAAGCACCTTGGCCGCTGCGACGCCGATCGGGATGACGATCAGTGCGGTGGCGGTATTGGAGATGAGCTGACCGAGTACGGCCGTCAGCACGAAGAGTCCGCCCAGCAGCGCATAGGGACCGAGGTCGCCAACGGCCGCCACGAGTTGCTCTGCCATGAGCTGCGCCGCGCCGGTCTTCTCCATCGCCGTCGACAGCGGCATCATGGCCGCCACCATGATCACGGTGGTCCAGTTGACGGCGCGATAGGCATGTTCGACGTTCAATATGCCGGACAGCACAACGGCACCAGCGGCCAGCATTCCGGCCACCGCGGTGGGCACGAGTCCGGTGGCCAGCAGCACAACCATGGCCAGCAGGATGATGACGGCCGGCGTGGCCCCGGGCCCCATGGGAACGGCCTGGCGGCGAACAAGGTCCGGCGAATTCACGACCAGCACGTCGGGATCGGTGAGGCGCTCATCCAGCGCCTTCCATGTGCCCTGCAGCAGCAGCGTGTCGCCGACCTGGAGTTCCGTCTTCGCCGCATCGAGCGTCACATCTGCGCGGGAGATGGCGAGAACGATGAGATCGCCGCTTTCCGTCACCATGCCGGGGAAGGCAGTGGTGCCGATCAGTCCTGACCGCGGCGGGATCACCACTTCGGCCAGTCCGGAGCTTCGATTGAAAAGGGTATCGCCACCTTCGCCGGTATCGGCTTCCTCGCGGAGCGCCAGATGAAGGTCGGCGGAAAGCCGCGCGGCGGCATCAGCAGCGCCCTTGAGGATCAGATAATCGCCTTCCGCAATCATGTCGCGCCTGAGCGGCATCCCCGTCTTGCCATCCTGCACGGCGACGAACTCGAGGCCATGCTGTGTCTTCGTATCGGCGACTTCGCTGCGTCCCCTGCCTACCAGGGGTGACGATGCCTTGACCCGCAGACGGAACACGCCGCTCGACAGTCCGTATTGCTCCACCAGTGTCTGGGCGTGGCGGCTGAAGTCCGCAGGCATGGACTCACCGTTGCGGAAGGGCAGGAGCTTTTCTCCGAACAGCACGATGATGGCCATGCTGCCGACGACCAGCGGAATGCCGACGAGGGCGAACTCGAAGAAACTGAAGCCGGCGAAACCGGAATCCTGTGCGGCTTCCGATACCAGCACGTTGACCGGCGACCCGGTGAGCGCGAGCAGTGAACCCGCGTGAGCCGCGAACACCAATGGCATGAGCAGCTGCGAGGCGTGGCGCTTCAGCCTCACGGCGATGACGACCACCACCGGCAGAAGGGCGGCGATGGCACCGTTGAGACTGATGATGGCGGTCAGCAGCGCACCCAGCGACATCATGAGGACGAGGAGGCGCGTACGACTGTCCTCGCCTGCCTTCTCGATCAGGAGCTGGCCTGCCCATGCGGTGACGCCGGTCTTTTCCAGTGCCGCCGAAACCACGAAGAGCGTCGCGATGAACATCACCGCCGGATCGCCATATCCGGCAAGCGCATCCGGCAGCGACAGGATGCCGGTGGCCCAGAGCGAAAGGCCGACGGCCATGGCCACGACGACCACCGGCAGCTTGTTTGATACAAACAGCACGACCGCAGTGACGATGATCAGCAGTATGATGGTGATTTCGCTCACACGCACGTCCCCCGCGGTATCGCTTGATTTCAATCCGTATGCGTTATCACCCACGCTGCGCGATGCGACGACGGTTCTGATTTTCTCACGCTTCTATTTCTCGGACCCGTTGTGTAGCAAGTGTGCCTGCACCGTCGGCATAGCCTGCACGAGGATGCGGGGCAGGTTCGGCACTGCTGCAATGTGGGGTTGATTTGACCGACAGCGAATTGATAACTGCAATCATTGCGGCAGTGGTGGCGCTGTTTATCTGGGGCCGCCTTCCGGTGATGCTGGTGGCGCTGATGGTGCCGCTGACATTGTTCATGACCGGCATCCTGACGCTTGACCAGGCCTTCTCGGG
This sequence comes from Alphaproteobacteria bacterium, assembly GCA_026400595.1. GTDB lineage: Bacteria > Pseudomonadota > Alphaproteobacteria > Rhizobiales > Aestuariivirgaceae > Aestuariivirga. The sequence goes on from JAPLOT010000561.1 coordinate 2,420, forward strand.
GTTTGGCGATACGGTCGTCATCTTCATCGCCAGCCTCTTCGTGGTCGCTGCGGGACTCGAAGCCACGGGCGTCACCGCATGGGTGGCGCAGTGGCTGTCGCGCGCCGTCGGAACCAGTCTTCTCCGGCTCTCCGTCCTGACCATGCTGATTGCCGC
>JAPLOT010000352.1 GCA_026400595.1 Alphaproteobacteria bacterium
GTCGACGGCACGACGGAGATTTCCCGCGTGGTGATCGGGCGGGCGCTGAAGAAGCGCGCGGCTGAGCTTCCCGACGTTCCCGTGCCCAAGGGATTCGGCCAGGCCTGAGGCCTATCCGTCAGAGCCATGCTTTGGCAATGCGGCAGGCAACCGAGTAGTTCGGATTGAAGACATTGGCGACGTCGTAGCGAACGGCCATGCCCATGAGATGGCTGGCGCTCACCGCATCATGGCCGTGGTCCGCAATGAGCCAGTCCAGCATCTCCGTGGTTGCGTGCTGCAGGGCCTGGTCCAGCGGCCGGGCATTGCCGATGGCGAAGATCTCGTCTGGTGTCTCGCCGCGCGGCCAGCCGATCTGCTTCCGCTTGATCACCGCCACGGTGAACTCGACCTCGGCCGAGGTCTCGATTCCGGTGCCGACGATCTCGCCGTCGCCCTGGGCGGCATGGACATCGCCGAGGAAGAACAGCGCGCCCGGGGCCGCGACGGGGAACATCACCTCCACGCCGGCACGAAAGCCGCGATAGTCCATGTTGCCGCCATAAGGGCCGCTGGTGGCCGTCGACCAGGCCTGGCCCAGGGCGGGCGCCACGCCGAAGCAGCCGATCATCGGGTCAAGCGGGACGGTCCAGTCTGCCAGCCGCGGCGGCGGCTCCGCCAGCCGCGCAACGCCGCCATCGCTGTCGATGATCCACAGGACCTTCTCCGGCGCGGGAAGGCGGCGCACGACAGCTGGATCGACGACATTGGCCGCGAGGGTACTGAAGGTCCAGCCTGACGAACGCGTCATCGAGATGCGATTGATCGCCACCTTCAGCACGTCGCCCGGGTCGGCGCCACGGACGTAGAATGGCCCCGTCATCGGGTTGGGCCTGCCGCCGGGCTGGTTGCCATGCCGGTCGAAGCCATGCGCATCGGCGGTTTCCGCGCAGACCGTGTCGCCATCATCGATGAACATCACCGGCTCATGCCAGCCGATGGTGTTGTGATAGTGTTCGGGAATGAAGGTGTGGTAGGTCATTCTACTCCTGCAGCTCTTCGATGTAGGCGATCAGGTTGTCGACGCGGCGCTTGATGCTGTCCTCGTCGCCCTCGGCGCCGCCGAGATTCTCCGCCGCCTCCATCTTGAACCAGGTTCCCCAGACGGGCATCTCGCGGCCGCCATGCAGCGCGATGTCGGCGCGGCCGTCGATGACTTCGACCAGTCTTTCGCGCGGAAAGGTCCCGCCATTGCGGGCAGAGAGTTTGGTGAGGTCGGGCGACGGCGCGCTGAGGCCGAAGGACTTGGGGCCGTCGCCCTTGCCTTCCTCGCCGTGGCATTCGGCGCAATACATGCGGAAATCGGCCTCTGCCGACACGCCGGCGTTGGTGCCGCTCTCCTGAGACTGTGCAGGCAGGATGGTCAGAACGAACATCGGGATAATGGCTAGGGTGCGCGCAAGCATGAAGTACTCCAGATCATGAGTCGCCCGTTCGTTCTTCCCGGTGGAAAGGCTAGCAGGACTTCGCCCGCCTTACCATCCGGGAAGCAATTGTCAGGTCCGTGCATTGCCGGGCTGGGCGCGATGGGTCTATGTCCCGATGCTCCCAAGGGAAGGATCGTGTCATGGCTGCCAATCCCCGCATTGCGTTCATCGGCGCGGGCTCCACCGTCTTTATGAAGAACATTGTCGGCGACATCCTGCAGCGCAAGGCGACAGCCGGTGCCACCATCGCGCTGATGGACATCGATGCCGCGCGGCTGGCCGAGTCGGAAATCGTCGCCCGCAAGCTGATCGCCAGCCTCGGCGTGCCGGCGAGGATCGAGACCCACACCGACCGCCGCCGCGCGCTGACGAAGGCGGATTTCGTCATCGTCGCCTTCCAGATCGGCGGCTACGAGCCCTGCACGGTGACGGACTTCGAGGTGCCGAAGCGCTTCGGCCTGCGCCAGACCATTGCCGATACGCTGGGAGTGGGCGGCATCATGCGCGGCCTGCGCACCGTGCCGCATCTGTGGGCCGTCTGCGAGGACATGTTGGAACTCTGTCCCAATGCGATCCTGCTGCAATATGTGAATCCGATGGCGATCAACACCTGGGCCATCGCCGCCAAGTATCCCGCGATCCGCCAGGTGGGCTTGTGTCACTCGGTGCAGGGTACCGCGAAGGAACTGGCCGACGATCTCGGAATCCCGCTCGGCGAGATCCGCTACCGCGCAGCCGGGATCAATCACATGTCATTCTACCTGCAGTTCGAGCATCGCCAGGCAGATGGAAGTCATGTCGATCTCTATCCGGCGCTGAAGCGCGGATACCGCGAGGGCCGCCTGCCGACCAAAGCCAATCTGGCGACACGCTGCCCCAATTGGGTGCGCTATGAAATGATGATGCGGCTGGGTTACTTCGTGACCGAGAGCTCCGAACACTTCGCCGAATACACGCCCTACTTCATCAAGGACGGGCGCGCGGACCTGATCGAGAAATTCGGCGTTCCCCTGGACGAGTATCCGCGCCGCTGCATCGAGCAGGTCGAGGCGTGGAAGGCGGAAGCCGAGGCCTATCGCACGGCCGAGACCATCACCGTGAAGGCCAGCCACGAATATGCCTCCGATATCGTGAACTCCGTCTGGACCGGAGAGCCCTCGGTGATCTACGGCAATCTCCGCAACAATGGCTGCATACCCTCGTTGCCGGCGGATTGTGCGGCGGAAGTGGCCTGCCTCGTCGACGATCGCGGCATCCAGCCCACCAATGCCGGCAGCTTGCCGCCGCAGCTCACCGCGCTGATGCGGACCAACATCAACGTGCAGGAGCTTACCGTCGCAGCCCTCCTGACCGAGAACCGCGAGCACATCTATCACGCCGCCATGCTCGATCCGCATACGGCGGCGGAACTGGACCTCGACCAGATCTGGAGTCTGGTGGACCAGCTCATAGGCGCCCACGGCAACTGGCTGCCGGCCTGGGTTCGCGGCTAACGCTGCATTTGCCCTTGCGGGTCCGGCGCCAACTATTGTAGGCCCTAGGCCGCAGGGCGGGGTCCTGTGACCATTGGGAAGACGGGATGCTTGAATCGCTGCTGACGGGTGAAGCACTCTGGGACTTTGCCCAGGTTGTTATGATCGACCTCGTTCTGGCGGGCGACAATGCCGTGGTCATCGGCCTTGCTGCGGCCGGCCTTCCCAAGGATCAGCGCAACAAGGCGATCTTCGTCGGCATCATCGCGGCCACCGTGCTGCGCATCGCCTTTGCCAGTGTCGCCACCCAGCT
>JAPLOT010000191.1 GCA_026400595.1 Alphaproteobacteria bacterium
GCTGGCGCGCCTGCGCCACGTGGCCGACAAGCGCGACGCGCTGATCCTCGAGGAGCAGAAGAAGGCGGCCGAACTTCCCGCCGCGGAGTAGTCATCGGCCTCCGGACTTTGGAGAGGCCCGGTCCCGCGAGGGACCGGGCCTCTTCGTTTCAGAGATAGGCCTGGAGGCCCTGGGCGGCGGTCATGAGGGCCAGGACCACGAGGATGACCAGCACCCATTTGCGGAACTGCCGGGGATCTGCCGTGCGGACGCTCTGCGCACCAAGCCAGACACCGGCGAGGAGCGGCGGCAGCAGGAACAGTGCGAGGATGACCCCTTGCGCCGACACCAGCCCCTGGTGGCCGAAGGCGGCCAGGCCAATCACGTCGGTGAGCAGGAAGTAGACGATGAGGGACGCCCGCCCGGCGGCCATCCCGGCCGGGGAGGCAAAGTAGAAGAGGATGACTGGCGGTCAGCCGATGCCGAAGGCGCCATTGGCCGCGCCGGCAGCGGCGCCGATGGCGACGGTAGCTGTCCTGCTGGGCATGCGCGCCAGGGCGAAGCCGTGCCAGAGCAACGCGGTCGATATCAGCACGAAGGCGGCAAGCGCCAGCTTCATGGGCGGGGCGGGCAGGCTGGTGAGCAGGGCGACGCCCAGCGGGGTTCCAACGGTGGTACCCGCCAGCAGGAGACCGACGGAACGCCAGTGGATGTCGCGGATGTCGCGAAGCAGGCCGGGAAGGAGATGCAGGCTGGCGGCGATCTCGAGCAGGAAGATGGACGGGATGATCTCGGCGGGCGGATAGACAAGGGAGAGGGCGGTAATGGCCAGCAGCGAGAAGCCGAACGCCGAGTAGCCCCGGACGATGGCGGCCAGAAACACCAGGACGGCCGCCGTCAGCGCCGGCAGCCACGCCCATGAGGGCAGGGTGGAGAGTGCCGTCATCTGTCCGGTTGCCCGTTGCTGAGTCCGGGGACGGGCAAGCGCAATGTGCTGGCTGGTGGTCGAACCCCGGGTCTCACCTGCGTGCCACGTCTCAACTGTTGCCGTGTCCAGGGAAGGCGGTTTGCGGACCAAAGGGTAGTGCCAGCTCTCGGCAATGGTCGATGCAGGCCGGGATCTGGCCAGTGGTCATGAGGTCTGGCGGCAGCCCGGCGCGGCACGCGACGCATGCAGCTCATTGCACCGCCACAGCTCGCAATCCGAGGCGATTCTCGCAGCTGCGAGATGGCCCGGCAGAGTGTTGGGTCGCCGGGACACCATTTTGCCCCAATCCCCCCGTCAGACTGCTGTTTCAGCCCTGTTTTTTGGTGAAATCGACGCGCGTTTAGGGGTTGACTGCAACACCTACCGCCTGTAGAAGCCCGCATGCTTTCCAGCGGCAGGCAGTCGGAACCTCGCGTTTCGAAACGCTGACAGGAAAGCAAAACTGCATATCTGAGGTCAAGACCCAAAGGCCCTGCCGGTCTTCGGGTCCTCTGGTTTTGGAGCACTGCGAGATCCCGAGCCCGGATCGCGCCAGTGTTCATTTGTTATGCGTGTCAGGGTTCGAACAGGTTTCGCGAAGGTAGAGACAAGGCCACAATGCCGACGATCAACCAGCTCATCCGCAAGCCGCGCCAGGCTCCGACCTATCGGAACAAGGTGCCGGCGATGCAGTCTTGCCCCCAGAAGCGCGGCGTTTGCACGCGCGTCTATACCACCACGCCGAAGAAGCCGAACTCGGCGCTCCGGAAGGTGGCCAAGGTGCGTCTCACCAACGGTTTCGAAGTGGTGAGCTACATTCCGGGCGAAGGCCATAATCTTCAGGAACACTCGGTGGTCATGATCCGCGGCGGCCGCGTGAAGGACCTTCCGGGCGTTCGCTACCACATCATCCGCGGCGTGCTCGATACCCAGGGTATCGCCAAGCGCCGCCAGCGCCGTTCGAAGTACGGCGCGAAGCGTCCGAAGTAAGAGCGGGGAGGAACGGTAAATGTCTCGTCGTCACCGCGCAGATAAGCGTCAAATCAATCCGGATCCGAAGTTCGGCGATCTGGTCGTCTCCAAGTTCATGAACAACCTGATGTACGACGGCAAGAAGTCTGCCGCCGAGGGTATCGTCTACGGCGCCATGGAAAAGATCCAGGCCAAGGCGAAGCAGGACCCGATCCAGGTGTTCCACGATGCGCTGAACAACGTGGCTCCGGCCATCGAAGTGCGCTCGCGCCGCGTCGGCGGCGCCACCTACCAGGTGCCGGTCGAAGTCCGCACCGAGCGCCGCCAGGCGCTGGCCATCCGCTGGATCATCACCGCCGCCCGCAATCGCAACGAAACCACGATGGTGGACCGCCTGTCGGGCGAGCTTCTCGATGCCGCGAACAACCGCGGCACGGCCGTGAAGAAGCGGGAAGACACCCACAAGATGGCAGAGGCGAACCGCGCCTTCTCCCATTACCGCTGGTAAGAGATACAGGAAGACTGAACCATGGCTCGCGCACACGCCATCGAGGACTATCGCAACTTCGGCATCATGGCTCACATTGATGCCGGCAAGACGACCACGACCGAGCGGATCCTCTATTACACCGGCAAGAGCCACAAGATCGGCGAAGTGCATGACGGCGCTGCCACCATGGATTTCATGGAGCAGGAGCAGGAGCGCGGCATCACCATCACCTCGGCCGCGACCACCGCTTTCTGGAACGGCAAGCGGATGAACATCATCGACACGCCCGGACACGTGGACTTCACCATCGAAGTCGAGCGGTCGCTGCGCGTGCTCGACGGTGCGGTCTGCGTTCTCGACTCGAACCAGGGCGTTGAGCCCCAGACCGAGACCGTGTGGCGCCAGGGCGACAAGTACAACGTGCCGCGCATCGTCTTCTGCAACAAGATGGACAAGACCGGCGCGTCCTTCGAGCAGTGCATCAAGGACATCAAGGAGCGTCTCGGCGCCCGCCCGGTTCCGATCCAGCTGCCGATCGGCGCCGAAGCCGACTTCAAGGGCATTGTCGACCTGGTACGCATGAAGGCCGTGATCTGGGAGAACGAGGCGCTGGGCGCCAATTTCCATGACGAGGACATTCCGGCCGATCTCGTCGATGCGGCCAACCAGGCCCGCGCCGAGATGATCGAGGCCTGCGTCGAACTCGACGACCAGGCGATGGACGATTATCTCAACGGCAAGGAAATCGCCAACGAGACGATCAAGAAGCTGTTGCGCAAGGCGGTGCTGACCAGTGCCTTCTTCCCGGTGCTCTGCGGCTCGGCCTTCAAGAACAAGGGCGTCCAGCCGCTGCTCGACGCCGTCGTCGACTACCTGCCGTCGCCGCTCGACCGCCCCTCGATCAAGGGCATCGACGTGAAGACCGGCGAGGAGACCACGCGCCCGTCCTCCGACAGCGAGCCGCTGTCGCTGTTGGCCTTCAAGCTGATGGACGATCAGTACGGCATTCTCACCTTCTGCCGCATCTATTCCGGCACCCTGTCCAAGGGCGTGGCGCTACTGAACTCGACCCGCGAGAAGACCGAGCGCGTGGGCCGCATGGTTCTCATGCACGCCAACAACCGCGAGGAGATCTCCGATGCCTATGCCGGCGACATCGTCGCCCTTGTGGGCCTCAAGGAAACCCGTACCGGCGACACGTTGTGCGATCCCAACAAGCCGGTGATCCTCGAGAAGATGGAATTCCCCGAGCCGGTCATCGAAATGAAGGTCGAGCCCAAGACCAAGGCCGACCAGGAAAAGATGGCGGTGGCGCTCTACAAGCTGGCCGCCGAAGACCCGTCCTTCCGCGTCTCCACCGACTCCGAGTCGGGCGAGACCATCATCAAGGGCATGGGCGAACTTCATCTCGACATCAAGGTCGACATCCTGAAGCGCACCCACAAGGTGGAAGTCGCAGTCGGTGCGCCGCAGGTTGCTTATCGTGAAACGATCACCCGCAAGACTACTGTTGATTACACCCACAAGAAACAGACCGGTGGTACGGGCCAGTTTGCCCGCGTAATTCTCGATATCCAGCCCAATGAGAAGGGTTTGGGCTATGAATTCGAAAGCAAGATCGTCGGCGGTACGGTCCCGAAGGAATACATCCCCGGCGTTGAAAAGGGCCTGAACTCGGTCATGGGTGCCGGCATCCTCGCCGGCTTCCCGATCGTCGATATCAAGATTGCGCTAACCGATGGTGCCTACCATGAGGTTGACTCCTCGGCCATCGCCTTTGAAATCGCCTCGCGCATGGCGCTTCGCGAAGGAC
>JAPLOT010000575.1 GCA_026400595.1 Alphaproteobacteria bacterium
GGCATAATATCCAGGAGAGCGTAGCCCTGATCCAGCAGCATTGGGTCGACTGCATTGCCAAAGGACTGGAGCCTGCAACGTCCGGCCGCGACAATCTTCAGACCCTGGCCCTGGTCGAGGCGGTCTATCGATCGGCCGCAACCGGCCGGACGGTCGCGCTCTCCGAACTGCTGGGCTAGCGTGTCGCTTGCCGGTTGGATACGTAAAGTGCGCGCGACCGCTCGAGATGCTTCACCATCGCGGCCTCCGCCGCATCGGGATCTTTGGCGGCCAGGTGCGAGATGATCTCCTCATGTTCGGCCAGCGTGCATTCTTCCTTGCCGGTCCAGATCAGCATCTCGCCGTGGTAGGTCTTGAGCCAGCCCAGCATGGCTTCGCTGACGGCCGTGTAGATCGGATTGCCGGAGATCGCGGCGATCCGGGTGTGGAAGCGCATGTCGGCGGCGATGAAGACTTCGGCATCGCCCAGCGACCTGCGCTGTTCCTCCAGCGTCTCGCGCAGCTGCTTCAGGTCTTCGTCGGTCGACTTGAGGGCCGCCGCCCGCGCCATGCCGCGTTCGAAGAAGATGCGCGCGCTCTTCAGGTGTTCCAGCGAGTCATGCGAGAGGGACAGCATGATGCGTGCCGATTCGTCCACCTGCCGCATCAGGGATTGCGGCGTGAGCTCCAGGACGCGGGCCTTCTCGCCATGGCTGATCTCGATCAGCCCGATGTTTGCCAGCTGCTGCATGGCCTCGCGGATGGCAGCGCGCCCCACGCCGAAGCGGGTCATCAGCTCGCGTTCGGAGGGCATGGGGCTTCCCGGCTTCATGGCCCCTTCGACGATCATGTGCTTCAGCCGCTCGAAGACCTCCTCCGAGAGCTTGCGCTTGGAAATGCGTTCCGACACATCCATGGTATGCTTGCTCGCGCTCCAGATAAGCAGATCAACCTTAGCAGCTTCCGGTCATGACAACAGCCCAGTCCTTCATTACCCTGACCTATCTGATCGAGACCGCCGGCAATCCCGAGGCCCTGGCCGCGCAGATCGCCAGCGATCAGTCGACCGGAACCTTCGTGGCCGTTCCCGGCGAAACCGAGGAGTTGAAGAACCGGATTGCCGCACGGGTGGTGGCATTGAGGTCCCTGCCGCCGGTTTCCGTGCCGTCCTTTCCGTCGGACGCGGCAGGCCCCTGCAATCGCGCGGAAGCCGACATCGCCTTTCCCTTCGAGGCCGTCGGCACCGACCTCGCGGCCCTGATGACCATCGCCATTGGCGGCGTCTATTCGATCAGGGGTTTCACTGGCATCCGCATCATCGACATGAAATTGCCCGAGGCCTTCGGAAAGGCCTGGCCCGGTCCGCAGTTCGGCGTGGCCGGAACGCGCCGGCTGACCGGGGTTCACGACAGGCCGATCATCGGCACCATCATCAAGCCCGCCCTCGGCCTGCGCCCGCATGAGACGGCGGCGCTGGTGAGGGATGTCATCGACGCCGGCGTGGATTTCGTGAAGGACGACGAAAAGCTGATGTCGCCGGCCTATTCGCCGCTGGAGGCGCGCGTCAAGGCGATCATGCCGATGATCCTCGAGCGCGAGCAGAAGACCGGCCGCAAGGTCATGTATGCCTGGGGCATCTCGGCGACCGACCCGGACGAGATGATGCGCAACCACGACGTGGTCGTGAAGCACGGCGGCAACTGCGCGGTCATCAACATCAACTCCATCGGCTTCGGCGCCTTCGCCTTCCTGCGCAAGCGATCCGGCCTCGTGTTGCATGCACATCGCAACGGCTGGGACATTCTCACCCGCCATCCCGGCCTCGGCATGGATTTCCGGGTGTGGCAGCAGTTCTGGCGGCTGCTCGGCGTGGATCAGTTCCAGATCAACGGTATCCGCGTGAAGTACTGGGAGCCGGACGAAAGCTTCGTGCGCTCCTTCAAGGCAATCACCACACCGCTCTTCAGTCCGGCCGATTGCCCCCTGCCGGTGGCAGGCTCCGGCCAGTGGGGCGGCCAGGCGCCCGAGACCTACGAGAGAACCGGCCGGACACTCGATCTTCTCTATCTCTGCGGCGGAGGGATCGTCTCGCATCCCGGCGGTGCGGGTGCGGGCGTGAAGGCGGTGCGCCAGGCCTGGGAAGCGGCGGTTGCCGGTATCCCGCTGGAGGATTACGCGAAGGACCATCCGGAACTGGCGCAGTCCATTGCTACCTTCGCCGGCGGCAAGGGCGCATGACGCGGCTTCTCGCCTGTTATGGCGACGACTTCACCGGATCCACCGACGTGATGGAGGCGCTGGCCACCCATGGCATCGACACGGTTCTCTTCACCCGCCTGCCAGGTCCTGCAGAATTCGCGCCCTTCGCGACCTATCCCGCCATTGGCCTTGCCGGAAGCAGCCGCAGCGAGACGCCCGCGTGGATGAGCGAGAGGCTTCCGCCCATCTTTGCCTGGCTGAAGTCGCTCGACGCCCGCGTCTGCCACTACAAGGTCTGCTCGACCTTCGACTCCAGCCCCGCGATCGGCAGCATCGGCCGCGCGGCCGAGATCGGCGCTGCCTGCTTTGCGCAGGCGCTGATCCCGCTCGTCGTCGGCGCGCCGCAGCTGAAGCGCTATACCTTCGCCGCCCATCTCTTCGCGGCCTACCAGGGCGAAGTCTATCGGATCGACCGGCACCCGGTGATGTCACGCCATCCGGTCACGCCGATGGACGAGTCCGATCTGCGCCTCCACCTGGCGCGGCAGACCAGCCTGCCCATCGTACTTGCCGGTGCCGACTGGCCATCTCGCGGCATTGCGCTGCTCGATGTGCATGACGATGCGACCCAGCTGGCGGCCGGCCGCCGCCTCCTCGCCTTGCCGCCGCATGCCGCGCCTTTTGTCATCGGGTCCTCAGGCGTCGAATATGCCCTGATGCGGGCGCTTGCCGATGCGGGCACCATCGCCGGACGTGCCGCATTCGCGCCTCTCGCCAGGGTGGAGCAGACCATGGTCGTCTCCGGCAGCGTTTCGCCTACCACCGAGCGTCAGATCCGCCATGCCCTCACGCAGGGTTTCGATTCTGTGCCGATCTCCGCCCTCTCGCTGGCAATCGGCGCAGCTCAGGCGATTGCCGATGCCGTCGAACAGTCGTTGCAGATCCTGCAGCGCGGGCGCAGTCCGCTGGTCCACACGGCGCTTGGCGCGGCCACCGACGAAGGCGCCCGCATCGATGCCAGCAGCGACGGCCGCCGCAACATCGGCGAGGGCCTCGGCCGCATTCTCGGAGGCGTTCTCGCAAGAACAGGCCTCAACCGTGTCATGATCGCAGGCGGTGACACCTCGAGTCACGCGCTGGGCCAGCTCGATATCTTCGCCCTCACGACGCGGCACCCCTTGCCCGCAACGCCTGGCTCGCCGCTGTGCAAGGCCGCATCGGCCTTGCCGCGGCTGAACGGCCTCGAGATTGCCCTCAAGGGCGGGCAGGTGGGCGGCGACGACTACTTCGTCAGCCTGCGTGACGGCAGGGTCTGACCGCGATCGCCCCAACCGATCGCGCAGACCGGACTTGATCGTGATGCGGGTCACAGACGGAAGGCCGGGAATCCTTAAGGTCACAAGCGTCGTCCATTGTCACCGGTCAGGAGGCTGCCATGTCGAAACCGTTTCGAACTCTCGCCACGCCGCTGCGCTGCACCTTCAACGCTTTCAGCAGCTACATGGAACGCCGCCGCAGGGCGGCCGACCTCCACAGTCTGGACAAGACCTTCCTGAGAGACACGGGCCTCTCGCAGCCCGAAATCGACGATCTGCGCCGCGTCTTCTTCTAGCCGCCCGCCGGCCGGAGGCCATGTACTCTGCGTGGCGCTCCGGCCGGCCGGGTGCGGCGGTTCTCACTGCGACCGTATGAAGGTTCCGCTCCGCAACTCGCTGACCGCCTGCTGCAGCTCGGCCTGCGTGTTCATCACGATGGGCCCGTACCAGGCCACCGGCTCCTTGATGGGCTTGCCGGACACGAGAAGGAACCGGACACCTTCATCGCCGGCCTGAACCGTGATCTCGTCACCGCTGTCGAACAGCACCAGCGAGCGGTTGCCGGTGGTCTCGCGCACATGGATCTCCTCGCCGTTCACCTCCTTCTCGGTGAGCACGCCGAAGGGCTTCGATGCCGCGCGGAAGTCGCCCGACCCTGCGAAAACATAGGCGAAGGCATGGCGCTCCACTTCGACCTTCAGCGTCTTGCGCTTGCCCGGCGGCACCGAGACATCGAGATAGCGCGGCTCGGCGGCAATCCCGTCGACCGGTCCGGTCTTTCCCCAGAAGTCGCCGCAGATCACCTTCACCCGCGTGCCGTCGTCATCGACGACATCGGGAATCGCGGCCGCCTTGATGTCCTGGTAGCGCGGCGCCGTCATCTTGAGCGACGACGGCAGGTTGGCCCAGAGCTGGAAGCCATGCATGCGGCCCAGCCCGTCGCCGCGCGGCATTTCCTGGTGCATGATACCGCGGCCCGCGGTCATCCACTGCACGTCACCCGCACCGAGGGTGCCGCGGTTGCCGAGGCTGTCGCCGTGATCGACCTCGCCGGCAAGCACATAGGTGATGGTCTCGATGCCGCGATGAGGATGCCAGGGGAAACCGGCCAGGTAGTCGTCGGGGCGATCATTTCGGAAATCGTCCATCATCAGGAAGGGATCGAAGGGCTTGGTGTCGCCGAAGCCGAAGACGCGATGAAGTTTCACGCCGGCCCCTTCGATGGCTGGGCGCGCGGTGGTGATGCTCTTGACCGGACGGACGGACATGGCGGAACTCCTCGTGTTTCTGTGTCTCTCTAAACGTCATCCGGCGGCACACCGCAAGCGGGCGCCGCCGGGCCGATGTCAGATGCCGTCAGCGCTTACGCACGCAGCGCGCCGGTGGTGCTGTCCGCAACCAGCGGAAGGCCGGCGCGCTTTATGGCGAAGGCGCCTTCGCCGATCAGAACATGGGCCACCGCGGCGGCGGCCAGGAAAGCGGGATATTCCCAACCGCCATTCGGGGCATTGAAGACCCAGCCGTTGGGGGCATGGATGACCAGCGCGCCCAGGAGGATCGGCAGCGTGGCAAGCGCCACCCAGCGCGAATAGACGCCGAGGAGGAGGGCCGCGCCGCCCAGCAGTTCGGCCAGGATGATGGGCCAGGCCAGGGCCCCGGGCAGGCCGATGCTGGTGAGGAAGCCTTCGAAGCCGGCAACGGTGAAGACGGCAAGCTTCAGATAGGCGTGGGCGATGAACATGACGCCAAGGGCTGCACGCAGGACAAAGGCGCCGT
>JAPLOT010000028.1 GCA_026400595.1 Alphaproteobacteria bacterium
GAACAAGGCGAAGGGCTTCACGTCCAGGTTCCTCTCGTTCGAGGACGGAGCCAGCATCGAGGTCATGGCAAGCACTGCATTGTCATTCGAACCCAAGGTCAGCGGCATGCAGAGACTCGGCTTCACACACCTGGCCATTGCACTTGGCTCAGAGCAAGCGGTCGATGACCTTGCCCGGCAACTGCGCGACCAGGGTGTCGAAGTGATCGACGGGCCACGACGGACGGGCGACGGCTACTACGAGTGCGTCGCACTCGACCCGGAAGGCAACAGAGTAGAAATCACAGCGTAGCGGGGTGCCCGACTGCAGTTCGTCCCGAGCCTCGATCAACAAGCTGCTGTCCGAACGGTCTGACCTGCGTCAGACGTCTGTGCTGGGCAACGGGCACTCGGCTCGATTACCCTTGGTGAGCACCAGCCGTTGCTGGTTTCAAGGTGCCAAGTGCCTGCCATTCGATCCGCAACACCAGCAGTCCTTCAGGATCGTCTTGCATCGCTGGCGCGGGGGCTGGCGGGTCGCGATGATGCCCTCGCCTTGCTGGCCCTCGGTTCCGTGGGCGTCGAAACCGCGCGTCTTGACTGCTGGTCCGACCTGGACTTCTTCGTGCTCGTCCGCGACGGCGCGAAGGGACGCTACATCGCCGACCTCGGCTGGCTGGCTGATGCCCAGCCGCTGGCCTGGCACTTCCAGAACACCGCTGACGGCCACAAGGCGTTGATGGCCGACGGCGTGTTCTGCGAATTCGCGGTCTTCGAGCGGCACGAGCTGAGCCGCATCTCCTACGCGCCCGGTCGCTTCGTATGGCGCAGAGACGAAGTCGAAGAGGGCCTCGCGTGTTCCACGCAGCCGCTGCCCACACGTCACGGTCCCGACTGGCTCGTGGGTGAAGCGCTGTCCAATCTGATCGTCGGCCTGCAGCGGCATGCCAGGGGAGAGAAGCTTGCCGCAATGCGCATGATTCAGGTCCACTCCCTGGACCGTGTACTTGAGTTCCTGGAACAATTGTCGCCAGAAGCACCGGATTCAATATCCACACGCGACCCATTCAATGTTGATCGACGTATCGAGAAGCGCAGTTCAGAAATTGCCCTGGCCCTGCCGACCTGGGCCGGTGGCTATGCGGGCTCGGTGCCTGCCGCGCTCGCGTTGCTCGCGGCCCTGGAGGCGCACGCTGTTGTTCCAGCGGAAGTATCCCGGCACATAAGAAATCTGGCTGCGATAGAGGCACGGCCTTGCCATGAGAACATCTATCCTGGGGAACCGGCGAGGTGACTAACGCCGGGAGAACATTCCTTATCATCGGTGCCAGCCGTGGCATCGGCCGCGCCGTCTGCGAGCACCTGCTTGGCCAGGGGCATTGCGTCATCGGCGTTTCGCGCAGCCAGGCCCGGTGCGACGAATGGGTCCGGGCCGATGTATCGACGCCCGAGGGCATAAGGACAGTGATCGACCACGTCGGCAGCCGTCGGCTGGATGGCCTGTTGTTTCTCGGCGGCGTCTGGGAGATGAACGCGTTCACCGGGCACTACTCGTTTGAGGCCAGTTCCGACGCCGAGACACGACTGGTCATTGCCGTGAACCTGATTGCACCGATTGAGCTGTCACGCGGGCTGTCGAAGAACCTCGCCGCGTCGCTTAATCCAAGGTGTATCTTTATCGGGTCGCTGTCTGGCCTGGACAACCTGGCCTCGGCGGAAGTCGCGAATACCGCTTCCAAGTTCGGCCTCAGGGGAGCCGTTCAAGCGCTCAGGTTGGCATTGCGCGGTCACCGCATCGGCTTCAGCGTCGTCAACCCGGGCAATGTGGCGACTGACGAGGTACTCTCGGACATCGCCGCTGGTCGGTTTCCCGAGCAGCAGCCGATTCCGCTCGGCGATCTCTTCAGGACCATCGACTGGCTGCTCGACCTGTCGCCCGATACCGAGGTCGGCGAGGTCAGCCTGATGCAGAAACTGCGGATGTAGCGGGTGAGTGACATGCCAGCGTTCACGGACTACACCAT
>JAPLOT010000208.1 GCA_026400595.1 Alphaproteobacteria bacterium
CCGGTCATCGAAACCCAGGCCAACGACGTGTCGGCCTATATCCCGACCAACGTGATCTCGATCACCGACGGCCAGATCTTCCTTGAAACCGAACTGTTCTACCAGGGCATCCGCCCCGCCGTGAACGTCGGTCTTTCGGTGTCGCGCGTCGGCTCCGCTGCCCAGACCAAGGCGATGAAGCAGGTGGCCGGCAAGATCAAGGGCGAGCTGGCGCAGTATCGCGAAATGGCGGCCTTCGCGCAGTTCGGTTCCGATCTCGACGCCTCCACCCAGCGCCTGCTGAACCGTGGCGCACGCCTCACCGAACTCCTGAAGCAGCCGCAGTTCTCGCCGCTCAAGACCGAAGAGCAGGTCGTGTCGATCTATGCCGGCGTCAACGGCTATCTCGATCCGCTGCCGGTCAACAAGGTGCGCGCCTTCGAGGACGGTCTGCTGCGCTTCATGCGCGACAAGCACGCCGACATTCTCGATGCGATCCGCAGCGAGAAGGCGATCTCCGATACCATGATGCCGAAGCTCAAGGCCGCGGTCGACACCTACGCCAAGTCCTTCGCCTAAGCGCCGGAGTTCCGATGGCAAGCCTCAAGGATCTCCGCAACCGCATCGCCTCGGTCAAGGCGACCCGCAAGATCACCAAGGCCATGCAGATGGTGGCCGCGGCGAAACTGCGCCGCGCGCAGGAAGCGGCCGTCGCCGCGCGCCCCTATTCGGAGCGCATGGCCGCGGTGCTGGCGAATCTCTCGTCCGCGATGGAAGGACAGGCCGGCGCGCCCGCCCTGCTCGCCGGAACCGGGTCCGACCAGGTGCATCTGCTCGTCGTGGCGACCGCAGAGCGCGGTCTCTGCGGCGGCTTCAACTCCTCGATCGCCAAGCTGGCCCGCGAACATGCGGACCGGTTGCTCGCCCAGGGCAAGACGGTGAAAATCTATACCGTCGGCAAGAAGGGCAACGATTCGATGAAGCGCCTCTATGGCAAATACTTCGTCGACGCGGTGGACTTCCGCGGCCAGAAGGCCGTCACCTTCGGCAATGCGCAGACGGTGGCCAACCGCATCCTCAAGATGTTCCATGACGGCGAGTTCGACGTGGCGACGCTGTTCTTCGCCGAGTTCAAGTCGGTGATCTCGCAGAAGCCCACGGCGCTCCGCCTCATCCCGGCGGATGTCTCCGGCGGCAAGCCCGCCGATCTCGGCGGCGCGGTCTACGAGGCCGAGCCCGAGGAAGGCGAGATCCTCGCCGACCTGCTGCCGCGCAACATCGCGGTCCAGGTCTTCCGCGGCCTGCTCGAGAATGCGGCCTCCGAACAGGGCGCACGCATGAGCGCCATGGACAATGCCACGCGCAATGCCGGCGACATGATCAACAAGCTGTCGATCAAGTACAACCGCCAGCGTCAGGCGCAGATCACCAAAGAACTCATCGAAATCATTTCGGGCGCCGAGGCGCTCTAGACGAACCGGAGAAGGACCGAAACAATGGCGAAGAAACCCGCAAGCGCTTCCACTGCGACCGGCCGCGTCACCCAGGTGACGGGCGCAGTCGTCGACGTCGCCTTCGACGGCGAGCTGCCGGCCATTCTCAACGCGCTCGAGACCTTGAACAATGGCCAGCGCCTGGTGCTCGAAGTGGCCCAGCATCTGGGCGAGAACACGGTGCGCACCATCGCCATGGACTCGACCGAAGGCCTGGTGCGCGGCCAGGAGGTGAGCGACACCGGCAACTCGATCTCGGTTCCGGTCGGCGAGGAAACCCTCGGCCGCATCATGAACGTGATTGGCGAGGCCATCGACGAAGCGGGTCCCATCAAGACCTCGCTCCGCCGCCCCATCCACGCGCCTGCGCCCGAGTTCGTCGACCAGTCGACGGAAGCGCAGATCCTGGTGACCGGCATCAAGGTCGTCGACCTGCTGGCACCCTATGCCAAGGGCGGCAAGATCGGCCTCTTCGGCGGCGCCGGCGTGGGCAAGACCGTGCTCATCCAGGAGCTCATCAACAACGTCGCCAAGACGCATGGCGGCTACTCGGTCTTCGC
>JAPLOT010000086.1 GCA_026400595.1 Alphaproteobacteria bacterium
CATCATCGGCGCGCTGGCGGCCAATCTGGTGGGCCGCACCGTCATCGGCCTCTGGGACAAACTGCTTAACCGCACGCCGGTGGTTCGCTCGATCTACAAGGGCTCTAAGCAGATCTTCGAGACAATCTTCGCGCAGAAGGGCGCCTCCTTCCGCTACGTGTGCCTGGTGGAATGGCCGCGGCGGGACTGCTGGTCCATCGCCTTCGTCTCGCGCGAGGTGGACGGCGGGCAGGTTGGTCTCGAACCGGGGCGGGACATGTATGCGATCTACGTCTCGACCACGCCGAATCCGACATCGGGCTATGTGTTCTTTGCCGACGTGGCGGATGTGAAGATCCTGGACATGAGCGTGGAGGATGGATTGAAGCTGGTGATCTCGATGGGCCTCGTCTTTCCCGACCGGCCGTTGCCCGTGGGGCAAGAGAAAGAGGTCGCCACGGTCAAGGCGGTGCGTCCGAAGAGGAAGGCTGTCAGCCGGCGGAAATCAGCCTGACGGCTTCGTCGCGCTCGAACAGGTAGAGCAGGACGCGCAGCGCTTCGCCGCGCGGTGTCGTGAGCTTCGGGTCGCGGGTGAGGATCAGCTGGGCGTCATCGCGGGCGGCGGCGAGCAGGTCGCCATCGGTTGCGAGATCGGCCATGCGGAAGAGCGGAAGGCCCGATTGCTTCGTGCCCAGCATCTCGCCCGCCCCGCGCAGGCGGAGGTCCTCCTCGGCGATCCGGAAGCCGTCCTCGGTTTCGCGCATGATGGAGAGCCGCGCCTTGGCGGTTTCGCCGAGCGGTTCCTGATAGAGCAGGATGCAGGACGACTTGGCCGTGCCCCGCCCGACCCGTCCACGCAGCTGGTGCAACTGGGCCAATCCGAAGCGTTCGGCATTTTCGATCACCATGACGGAGGCCTCGGGCACGTCGACACCCACTTCGATGACAGTGGTGGACACGAGGATGTCGAGCGCACCCGCCTTGAAGCCGGCCATGACCTTGTCCTTCTCGGCGCCCTTCATCCGGCCGTGAACCAGTCCCACGCGGCCGGGAAAACGTGTGGCGAGGGCATTGAAGCGATCTTCTGCGGCCGCGAGGTCGACCATCTCGCTTTCCTCCACGAGGGGGCAGACCCAATAGGCGCGGTTGCCTTGGGCCATTGTCCGGGCAAGGCCTTCGACGATGTCGGATATACGGGTAAGGGGCATGACGCGGGTATCGATGGGCTGACGGCCCGCCGGTTTCTCGGTGATCTTCGAGACATCCATGTCGCCATAGACGGTAAGTGCGAGGGTGCGAGGAATGGGCGTTGCGGTCATGACGAGGAGATCGGCGAGGCTTCCGGCCTTGGCCTGCAGCGCAAGCCGCTGATGCACGCCGAAGCGGTGCTGCTCGTCGATGACCACGAGGCCCAGATCCTTGAAGGCGACGTGTTCCTGGAACAGCGCATGCGTGCCAATGAGAACGTCAATCTCGCCAGCTGCCGCGCGCGCGAGGACATCATCGCGGGCCGCGCCCTTCTCGCGCCCGGTAAGCAGGGCGATGCGGAGGCCGGAGGTGGCCGCGAGCTTCGACAGTGTCGCCAGGTGTTGCCGCGCCAGGATTTCAGTGGGCGCCATCAGCGCGCCCTGGGCGCCGCTCTCGACGGCCGTTGCGAGGGCGAGCAACGCGACCACGGTCTTTCCCGCGCCGACATCGCCCTGCAAGAGGCGAAGCATACGCTCGGGCGCTGCCATGTCGCGCAGGATGTCGTCCACGGCGTGACGCTGCCCATCGGTGAGCTGGTAGGGAAGAGCCGCGACAATCTTGGCGCGGATTGCACCCGTGCCGCGCAATGCGCGGCCGGCGGCGCGCTTGAGATTGGCTCGGACCAATGTGAGGGCAAGCTGGTTGGCGAGCAACTCGTCGTAGGCAAGGCGGCGGCGGGACGAGGCCTCGGGACCAAGGGCGGCAGGGGTCTCGGGATGGTGCAGGGCGCGGAGTGCAGCGTCGAAGACAGGCCAGGCGTGGCGCTGGCGGAAGGCATCGTCCTGCCACTCGGGCAGGACCGGCAATCGCTCGATCGCGGCACGGATGGCCTTGGCCAGGATCTTTCCCGAGACGCCTTCGGTCAAGGGATAGATCGGCTCGATGAGGGGAAGCCTGTCGAATTCATCGGCCGAGACGACGTGATCGGGATGGGCCATCTGCGGCTCGGCGCCATACCAGTCGATCTTGCCGGACACGAAGCGCCGTTCGCCCTCGGGCAGCATGCGCTTCAGGCTGTCGGCGTAGCTGTGGAAGAACACCAGCGTGAGGGTTCCGGTCTGGTCGTGTACCTCGATACGATAGGGAACGCGCTTGTTGAACGCCGGCGGAGGCCTGTGCTTGCCGACGGTCACCTCGACGGTGACCACACCCTCGCGGGGGAGATCGGCGATGCGTGGCCGGAAGCGCCGGTCGACAATGCCGGAGGGGAGATGAAACAGGAGGTCGAGGACGCGCGTGATCTCGCCTGCGGCGCCGTGCGATGGCCGCAGGAAACCCGCCAGCAGCCTGTCGAGCTTGCTGCCGATGCCCTTGATGCCGGAGGCGCCGGCGAAAAGCGGGTTGAGGATCGAAGGACGCATGGCAGCAGTGTCGGGGGGAACGGGTTGCGGCGCAAGGGTGGATGAGGCAAAGAGCACCGCAAATGACCCCCGCCAGCGACAGTGACGAGATCCGACGCAAGCGCCTGCTGTGGCGGGCGACCCACCGGGGGATCAAGGAAATGGATATCATCTTCGGCGGCTTCGTGCACCGCGGACTGGACCAGTTCACCCTGGCCGAGCTGGACGAGCTGGAACGCATGATCGCGCTGCCGGACCAGGAACTTCTGGCCTGGGCCACGCAGATGGCGCCAGTGCCACCGGAACATGATGGTCCGCTGCTACGCGCCATGCTGGCGTACCGGCCATGATCGACCTTTCCCGCTTGAAGCAGCGACTGGAGGTGTCCGGTCGCGTGCAGGTCTCCGGCGTGCCGCAGGGCCTGGACGCCATGATCCTGCCGGAGGTTGCAAAGGCGATCGGCTCACGCGCCATCGTGCATGTGGCGCTCGACGATCAAAGGGCGGCCGTGCTGGCAGACCAGCTGGCGTTCTTTGCGCCTCAGCTTGAGGTTCTTCGTTTCCCGGCCTGGGATTGCCTCCCCTATGACCGCGTCTCGCCGGTTCCCGACATCGTGGCCCGCCGGCTTGCGACGCTGGCGCGGCTGGCCCAACCTCTGGCCAAGCCGACGGTGGTGCTCACCACGGTGAATGCGGTTTTGCAGCGCGTCGTGCCGCGCGGGCTGATTGCCGCCTCGACGTTCACCGCGGCACCGGGCAACCGCGTCCACAGCGACAAGGTGATCGCCTTCCTCGCGGAAAATGGGTTTTCGCGCACGGGCACGGTCGTGGACCCTGGCGACTTCGCAGTGCGCGGCGGCATCATCGACATTTATCCGCCGGGTGCGGATGCCCCTGTCCGACTCGACTTCTTCGGCGACACGCTGGAGTCGGTGCGGAGCTTCGATCCGGAGTCGCAGCGTACAGTTGCCTCGCTCAAGAGCTTCAGACTCAACCCGGCGAACGAGGTTCTGCTGACGGACGAGTCAATCGGCCGGTTCCGCCGCGCCTATGCCGAGGCCTTCGGCGGCCTCGACATCTCGGACCCGCTCTACGAGAGCGTGACCAGCGGCCGACGCTACCAGGGCATGGAACACTGGATGCCCTTCTTTCACGACAGGCTGGAAACGCTGTTCGACTATCTGTCCGATCCCGTAGTCACGCTGGACCACACGGCCGACGAAGCCGCCGCGGCGCGGCTGGAGCAGATCGACGAATTCTATCAGGCCCGGCGCGAGGCACTCGACAAGAAGGAAAGCTTCGGCGCCGCACCCTACAAGCCGATCCGGCCGGAACTCCTCTATCTGACAGCCGGGGCCTGGACGCAGGTCCTGGTTGACCATTGCACGCTGGCGCTATCGCCCTTCGAGAGCCCGGATTCTTCTGCCGTCTCGCTTGGCGGCAAGCGCGGCCGCAGCTTTGCAGCGGAACGGACCCTGCAGGATGGCAGTCTCTATGACGCCGTGCGGACCCATACCGAGACCCTGCGGCAGGCGGGCAAACGCGTGGCCATTGCGAGCTGGACCGAAGGATCGCGTGAGCGCCTGCAGACGATCCTGAAGGACCATGACCTGGCGCCGCTGGCATCCGCGCGCGACTGGGCGGAGGCAAGGTCCTGGGACGCGGCCATTGTGCGCCTGATCGTGCTGGGACTTGAGGAAGGCTTCGAGACCGACGATCTCGCCATCATCTCGGAGCAGGACATCCTCGGCGACCGGCTCGTGCGCCGTGGCCGCAAGACCAAGAAGGCGTCCGATTTCATCTCCGAGCTGCAGGCGCTTACGCCGGGCGATCTCGTTGTGCATGTCGATCACGGCATCGGCCGCTTCGAGGGCCTGAAGACCATCGAAGTGCAAGGGGCGCCGCATGACTGCCTGTTCCTGGTCTATGCCGGCGGCGACCGGCTGTTCCTGCCGGTCGAGAACATCGAGCTCCTGTCGCGCTACGGATCGGACGAGCAGGGCGTACAGCTCGACAAGCTGGGCGGTGGCGCCTGGCAGGCGAAGAAGGCGAAGCTCAAGGAACGTATCCTCAGGATCGCCGAGAACCTGATCCGCACGGCGGCGGCGCGCGAGCTCAAGCCCGGCGATGTGCTGCCGCCGCCGGAGGGTGCCTATGACGAATTCTGTGCAAGATTCCCCTATGAGGAGACCGAAGATCAGCTGACGGCCATCGACGCGGTGCTGGAAGACCTGCAGAAGGGCCGTCCGATGGACCGGCTGGTCTGCGGCGACGTGGGCTTCGGCAAGACCGAAGTCGCCCTGCGCTCGGCCTTCGTGGCGGCGATGAACGGCAAGCAGGTGGCCGTGGTGGTGCCGACGACGCTGCTCTCGCGGCAGCATTTCGCCACCTTCCAGGCCCGTTTCAAGGGACTTCCGCTGAACATCGCGCAGGCCTCGCGCCTGGTGCCGCGCAAGGATCTCGAGAAGACCCGGGAAGGGCTGGCGTCGGGCGATGTCGACATCGTGGTGGGCACCCATGCAGTGCTGGCCGAGAGCATCAAGTTCCGCGATCTGGGGCTGCTGATCATCGACGAGGAGCAGCATTTCGGGGTGAAGCACAAGGAACGCCTGAAGGAGATGCGCAGCAACGTTCATGTGCTGACCCTCACCGCGACTCCCATTCCACGCACCCTGCAGCTGGCGCTGTCGGGCGTGCGGGAACTCTCGCTCATCACCACGCCGCCGCTGGACCGGCTGGCGGTACGCACCTACATCTCGCCCTTCGATCCCGTGATCATCCGCGAGAGCCTTCTGCGCGAGCACTTCCGTGGCGGCCAGAGTTTCTATGTGGTACCGCGCATCACAGACCTCGACGAGATCGCAGGCTTCCTGCGCGAGAACGTGCCGGAGGTGAAGTTCCGCGCCGCCCATGGCAGGATGGCGCCGACCGAGCTGGAAGACATCATGACCGGCTTCTATGACCGGCAGTTCGACGTGTTGCTGTCGACGACGATCGTCGAGTCGGGCCTCGACATTCCCACCGCAAACACGCTGATCATCCATCGGGCGGACATGTTCGGACTGGCGCAGCTCTATCAGCTCAGGGGACGCGTGGGCCGCTCGAAGCAGCGCGCCTATGCGCTGTTCACGACACCCGCCAACCGCACACTCACCGCCGCCGCCGACAAGCGGCTGAAGGTACTGCAGTCGCTCGACTCGCTGGGTGCCGGCTTCACGCTGGCGAGCCACGATCTCGACTTGCGCGGTGCCGGAAACCTGCTGGGCGACGAGCAGTCGGGCCACATCAAGGAAGTGGGCTATGAACTCTACCAGCAGATGATCGAGGAGGCCGTCGCCAAGCTGCGAACCGGCGAGGATACGATTGAGACCGACGGCAGCTGGTCGCCGCAGATCAACATCGGCACCTCGGTGCTGATCCCCGAGAGCTATGTGGAGGACCTGCAGGTGCGTCTTGGCCTCTACCGCCGTCTCGCGGATCTGCACGACCAGCAGGCGGTGGATGGCTTCGGCGCCGAATTGCACGACCGTTTTGGCCGCGTGCCGGAGGAGGTGCGCCACCTGCTGGAGATCGTCTCGATCAAGCTCCTGTGCCGCGCGGCCAACGTCGAAGGCGTCGATGCCGGGCCCAAGGGTGCCGTCATCAAGTTCCGCGGCGATGCCTTCGCCAATCCGGGAAAGCTGGTTGAATGGATCGGCGGGCAGGGCACGCGGGCCAAGCTTCGTCCCGACATGAAGCTCGTCATCATGCGCGATTGGGACAAGCCGGATGAGCGGCTGAAGGGCACGCGTCAGCTGATGCAGAACCTCGTGAAGCTGGCGGCCTAGGGGTCATCCGGGAAAGGACTGCACATGGATGTCCGCGGCTATCTCGAGCGCATCGGCTACCGTGGGCAAGTCGCGCCGACGCTGGACTGTCTGGCAGAGGTCCACCGCTGCCACGCGCTGACAATTCCCTACGAGAACCTGGACATCCAGCTGGGCAGGCCGGTGAGCCACCGGATCGAGGACGTGTTCGACAAGCTGGTCCGCCGGCGCCGGGGCGGCTGGTGCTACGAAATGAATGGTCTACTATGCTGGGGGCTGCGCGAGATCGGCTTCGAGGTCCTGCGAGCGACCGGAGGAATCCATCGCCGCGAGCGCGGCGATACGGCGATGGGCAATCACCTCGTCCTGCTGGTGAATCTGGACCGGCGGACCTATGTCGCCGACCTTGGATTGGGCGATGGCATGCGGTTGCCACTTCCTTTAGCTGAAGGAGAGCATACCCAGTGTGAGCTGACCTTTCGCGTCGAGGCGCTGGAAGGCGGCATCTGGCGGATCTTCAATCACAGCTTCGGCTACCCGACTGACTATGACCTGCGCGTGGAGGAGGCTGACGAGTTCCAGCTCCGCGACTATGCGGAGCAGCTGCAGACGTCGCCGGACTCCGTGTTCGTGCAGAACCTTGACTGCGAGCTGATGACCGACAATGCCATCACCTGTCTGACGGGACGGGTCCTGCGGAAGAAGTCCGCTTCCGGAACGCTGCGTCGCCTGATCGGATCGCCCGACGAGATGCATGCAGTCCTGCGCGCGACCTTTGGCATTTCCGGCGTCGACCTCGCGCCGGTCTGGCCGCGGATCTGCGATCGGCACAAGTTGCTCTTCGGCGACCAACCCTTCGACCAGACCGAAGACGTGGATATCTGATCAGACCGCCTCGCGCGCCACACGGGTGATCGCGTCGGCGAGAACGTCGGCGGATTGCGCGCCGACCAGCGCGTAGCTCTGGGCAAAGATGAAGGTGGGGACACCGGTGACGCCGATGGTGGTGGCATGGGTGATCTCGGCCTTCACGCTTTCGACGTCCTGATCACTGTCGAGAAGCTCTGCGATCTGCCCGCCATTGATGCCGACGGCACCGGCCTCGGCGGCCAGGATCCTGCGGTCGCCGATGTCCTTGCCCTCGCTCCAGTAGGACATGAAAAGGCGTTCGGCCATCTCGTTCTGCAGGCCTGTGGTATGGGCCCAGCGGATCAGGCGGTGGGCATCCAGCGTATTGGGCGTGCGGGCAATGGCCTCGAAGTTGTAGGGCACGCCATCGGCGAGACCCGCCTGGATCAGGGGATCATGCAGGGTGGCGAGCCGTTCC
>JAPLOT010000278.1 GCA_026400595.1 Alphaproteobacteria bacterium
GGCGGATTGACGCCTGTCGGCCACATCGTCACCATCATGGCGGCCGAGTGATCGCTTTTTGATAGCGGCAGGGCTAAAAGAGGAGTGAGAACTCGCCTGCACGGCAAGTTCATCTGAGTTCTGTTTCTGGCCCTTCTGTGAACTCGCAACGTTAGCCGAGAATGACCGCTCCCGCACCGGACGCAGACATGCGCGCCTGACCAACCAGGTCCAAGAATGAATTCACGCCCTGGACTGGGCTCCCGCATGGGAGCCCTATTCTGTCAGGGAAGCCTGCCTTCGTGCGACAAGCTGCGCACCGCTTCGGCGATGGCCTTGAATCCCGCCATGGCCGCGGCACTCACATGCCGCGCGCGCATATAGGAGTGTGCCAGCACCGGCTCCTCGCGCAGCGCAACGGGGACGCCCGCGGCAAGTAGCTTGTCGCGGAAGATCAGGCCATCGTCGCAGAGCGGATCGTGGGCCGCAACCGTGATGAAGGCCGGCGGCAGGTTGCCCAGACGGGTGGACAGATTCGGCACCGCATAGGGGTCGCGCCAGTTCGCGCCGCCGCGGGGGCCGAGGAAGCTTTCGAGATAGTAGATCATTTCCTCGCGCGTGAGGCAGGGCGCATGGGCGTTGCGGATGTAGGAGCCCGTCTCCGTGTCGGCGCCCAGCACGGGATAGATCAGCACCATGCCGCGCAGCTGCGGCAGGCCCTGGTCCCTCAGGCTTTGCGCCAGGGCCGCCGTCATCTGGCCGCCCGCACTGTCGCCGGCCGCGATGATGCGGGTGGGATCGATGCCCAGCGCCCGGCCGGCGCTGCGCATCCAGGCCAGCACCTTGTGCGAGTCCTCGAGCTGCGCCGGGTGCGGATGTTCGGGCGCCAGGCGGTAGTCGACCATGACCACCACCACATCGGCCTGGTCGGCCAGTTCCGCGCACATGTCGTCATGGGTTTCGCACGAGCCCAGCACCCAGCCGCCGCCATGGAAATAGATGACGCCCGGCTTGGGACTCTCGCCCGGCGGGCGATAGACGCGGACATGGATGCCCTCGACATCGAGATCCTCGACCATCAGGCGCTCCGGGCGGGGCGCCCGGAAGGCGGCACAGACCTTGTCCCAGGCCGCGCGCTGGCGCGGCAGCGGCCAGGTCGCGGACTCGGGCGGGGTCAGCTTGGAGAGTTCCTTGTAGAATGCGAGCATGCCTTGGTCGACGGGAAGCGTGGTCACGGCTTTGTTCCTGGAAGCAAATCTGTCATATGCACATGCGATCCTGCACCAATGCATGTGAGCCGTCTATTGCTGCCGACCTTCTGGCCCTTCAGCAAGCCCGCAACCGCAACCGGCGAGAGCAAGCCGGATCCCGAAGGCGTGGCCACAACGGATGAACGCATCGAGCGGCTGGTCATGGCCTTGCCCGATCCCGTGCTGGTGGTGGCGGCCGGCGGCAAGGTCGTTGCCGCCAATGCCCATGTGCGCGCCGCCCTCGATGCCGATCCCCTTGGCCATCACCTTTCGGCGACGATCCGCGCGCCCGCCCTGCTGGAGGCGGTGAATGCCGCTGTCGAAGGGGCCGAGGCGCACCGCGTGGAGCTCGAGATGCGCGTGCCACTGGCCCGCAGCTTCGATGTCCATGTGGCGCCGCTGGGCGGTGCCGCGCTCCTGGTCTTCCGCGATCTCACCCGCGAACAGCAGATCGAGCGCATGCGGGCCGACTTCGTGGCCAATGCCAGCCACGAGCTGCGCACGCCGCTGGCCTCGCTCTCCGGCTTCATCGAGACCATGCAGGGCGCGGCCCGCAATGACGAGGCCGCGCGCACCCGGTTCCTCACCCTCATGCGCCAGCAGTCCGACCGCATGCGCCGGCTGATCGACGACCTCCTGTCGCTGTCGCGCATCGAGATCAACGAACATGTGCGGCCGACCGGAACGGCGGATCTGGCCCAGATCGCCAGCATGGTGCGCGACAATCTCGACGGCATCGCGCGGGAGCTTGACTGCGAGATCGTCCTGCAGCTGCAGGGCCCGCTGCCGGTGATCGGCGACGGCGACGAGCTGCTGCAGGTGGTGCAGAACCTGGTCGAGAACGCGCTGAAATACGGCAGTTCCGGCAAGCGCATCGAGATCGAGGGCGGACCGCTGAACGGCCACATGGAACTGACGGTGCGCGACCACGGGCCGGGCATCGCGGCCGAGCATCTGCCGCGCCTGACCGAGCGCTTCTACCGCGTCAGCGTGCTGGAAAGCCGGATGCGCGGCGGCACCGGGCTGGGACTGGCCATCGTGAAACACATTCTCAACCGCCACCGCGGACGGCTGTCGATCGCCTCCGAGCCGGGCCAGGGCAGCGCCTTCACCATCCGCCTGCCTGCGGCAAAATAGACAAATAATTCAATATATTATATCGTCACAATTATGCAATCTTCATGTCACATACCTGTCTTGCGCGCTACCTATGGTCCGCCTCGTCAGTTCAGACAGGAGACGACAGACATGAAACGCATTCTCGCCGCCGCAAGCCTTCTGGCGCTGGCCGCCAGCCCCGCCTTTGCCGCCCGCGACCAGATCCGCATCGTCGGATCTTCCACCGTATATCCCTTCACCACCACCGTGGCCGAGCAGTTCGGCAAGACCTCCGGCATGAAGACCCCGGTCGTCGAATCGACCGGCACCGGCGGCGGCTTCAAGCTCTTCTGCGCCAGCGTCGGCGAGGACAGCCCGGACTTCACCAATGCCTCGCGCGCCATCAAGAAGGGCGAGTTCGAGGATTGCGCCAAGAATGGCGTGACCGACATCGTCGAGATCAAGATCGGCTTCGACGGCCTCTCCCTGGCCCAGTCCAAGGCTGCGCCCGACCTGGGCCTCAGCAAGCAGCAGGTTTTCATGGCCCTGGCTGCCCAAGTTCCCGACAAGGACGGCAAGCTGGTGCCGAACCCTTACAAGACCTGGAGCGACATCGACCCGTCGCTGCCCAACGTGAAGATCGAGGTCCTCGGTCCGCCGCCCACCTCCGGCACGCGTGACAGCTTCGCCGAGCTGGTGATGGAGAAGGGCGCGGAGAAGTTCGAGAGCCTCGCCGAGCTCAAGAAGTCCGACGCCAAGGCCTTCGAGAAGGTCTGGAAGTCGATGCGCGAGGATGGCGCCTTCATCGAGGCCGGCGAGAACGACAACCTCATCGTCCAGAAGCTGCAGGCCAATCCCAACGCGCTCGGCATCTTCGGCTTCTCCTTCCTCGAGGAGAACGCTGCGACCATCAAGGACGTGGCCGTCGATGGCGTGAAGGCCACCTACGAGACGATCGCCGACGGCAGCTACAAGGTTGCCCGTCCGCTCTTCGTCTACATGAAGAAGCAGCACGTGGACGTGATCCCCGGCATGAAGGAATTCGTCGCCGAGTTCGTCTCCGAGAAGGCGCTGGGCGAGGAAGGTTACCTCGCCGAGAAGGGCCTCGTGACGCTGCCCGGCGATCAGCTGGAGAAGGTCAAGGCCACGGTCGAAGGCATGGTGGTTCTCACCGCTGCCGACGTGAAGTGACAGCACGCATTGCCGGAGGGACCGCGGATGAACCGGCCCTCCGGCAGGACAGCCGGCAGCAATGCCGGCTGACACGATTTTCGGGGCAGGGGTGTCGTCAATGCTAGTGTGGACCGTGTTGCTCGCCAGTGTCCTCGCCGTCGGGGCCTTCCTCGCCGGACAGACGCGGGCCTCGGCACTGCGGGTCGCGGGCGGCCCGGCGCTGCACTCCCTGCCAACCTACCACGGCCTCTTCCTCGCCAGCGGGGTGATCACCGGAGCGGTGGTTGCAGGGCTGGCCGCCATCCTGCTCTTCGGCACCCAGTCGATCGCGGTTCCGGCCGCCGCCGCCATTGGCGCAGCGGGGGCGGGCGCTGCACTCTACCCGCGCATCGCCAGCGCCTTCCGCGCGCGCAACCTGTTCGAGCGCTTCGTGCTTGCGGTGCTGGTGCTCTGCTCGGCCGTCGCCGTGCTGACCACCATCGGCATCGTCTTCTCGGTGGTCTTCGAGACCATCGTCTTCTTCCGCCAAGTCTCGCCGCTCGAATTCCTGTTCTCGGCGCAATGGTCGCCCACCTCGACGCCGGCATCCTTCGGCATCCTGCCCCTGCTGGTGGGGACGCTGCTCATCACCTTCATCGCGATCCTGGTTGCCGGCCCGCTGGGACTGCTCTCCGCCATCTACATGGCGGAATATGCTTCCGGGCGCATGCGCAGCGTGCTGAAGCCGCTGCTCGAGATGCTGGCCGGCATCCCGACCGTCGTGCTGGGCTTCTTCGCCGCGCTCACCGTGGCGCCCCTGATCCGCGGCAGCGGCGAATCGATCGGCCTCACCGTCGCCTCGGAATCCGCGCTTGCGGCAGGCCTGGTCATGGGCATGATGATCGTGCCGCTGATCTCCTCGCTCTCCGACGATATCATCAATGCCGTGCCGCAGTCGCTGCGCGACGGCTCCTATGCCATGGGCGCCACCAAGTCCGAAACCATCAAGAGAGTGGTTCTCCCGGCCGCGCTTCCGGGCATCGTCTCTGCCTTCATGCTGGCCATCTCGCGGGCCATCGGCGAAACCATGATCGTGGTCATGGCCGCGGGGCTCGCCGCCAATCTGTCGATCAACCCGCTGGCCGCCGTCACCACCATCACCGTGCAGATTGCCACCCTTCTGGTGGGCGACCAGGAATTCGACTCGCCCAAGACGCTCTCGGCTTTCGCACTGGGCTTTGTGCTCTTCATTTTCACCCTCGCCCTCAACTACATCGCACTGCGCATCGTGCAGAAGTACCGGGAACAATATGACTGAGGTCCGCAAAGGCCTGATCGCCAAGCGCTATGCTACCGAACGCCGCTTCCGCATCTATGGCGCGACGGCGCTGGCGCTGACGGCGCTGTTCATCGTCTTCCTGCTGGCCGACATCGTCATCAAGGGCCTGCCCGCCTTCACCGAGCCCCGCGTGAAGCTGGACGTGACGGGTGCCGCCGACAAGGTCGATGCCGCGAAACCCGCCGCGGGCGACTACGAGGCCATCGTGCGCGAGGCCCTGCGCGCCAGGTTCCCGACGGTCAGCGGCCGCGCCGAACGCCGCAAGCTGAACGGCCTTCTCTCGCAGGGTGCTGCGGACGATCTGCGCCGGATGGTGGTGGCCGACCCTGCGCTCATCGGCAAGACCTTTCCCTTCGCCGCCCTGCTGTCGGACGATGCCGACCTCTTCTACAAGGGCCGTCAGACCGGTGTGGCACTGACCAAAGGTGCCACCAGCTTGCAATTCGCCGAGTCGGGTGAGGCCTATGTCATCACCGGCGACGTCGCGGGCCTGTCGCCCGGGCAGATCGTCCTTGTCAACGAAGGTGCGCTGCGCATCACCGGCATCGCGAATGGGGCGGCACAGGCCGAGGCGCTCGCCCGGCCGGTGACGCTGAACCCTGCAGCAGCCGGCGGCTGGAACATCATGACACTGGCCAAGCCCGAGGCTGACCGCCGCATCTCGGACCAGGAAATCATCTGGCTGGAAGAGCTGAAATCCGAAGGGGTGGTCGAGAAGGCCTTCGCGACCCGCTTCTTCACCTCGGGCGACTCGCGCGAGCCGGAACTCGCTGGCCTTCGCGGCGCCCTGGTGGGCTCGCTGCTGACGGTGCTGGTGGCGCTGGCGCTCAGCATTCCGCTGGGCGTCGCGGCGGCCATCTATCTCGAGGAATTCGCGGCCAAGAACCGGCTGACCGACATCATCGAGGTCAACATCAACAATCTCGCCGCCGTGCCCTCGATCATCTTCGGCCTCCTTGGTCTTGCCATGTTCCTCAGCTTCTTCGGCCTGCCGCGCTCGGCGCCTCTGGTCGGCGGGCTTGTCCTGGCGCTGCTGGTGCTGCCCACCATCATCATCGCGGCCCGCGCCGCGCTCAAGGCGGTGCCGCCCTCGATCAAGGAAGCAGCCCTCGGCGTCGGGGCCTCGCACCAGCAGGCGGTATTCCATCACGTCCTGCCGCTGGCACTTCCAGGCATTCTCACCGGCATCATCCTTGGCCTCGCCCGCGCCTTCGGCGAGACGGCGCCGCTCCTGATGATCGGCATGGTCGCCTTCATCGTCGACATACCCAAGGGGTTTGAGAGCGCTGCCACCGTGCTCCCCGTGCAGATCTTCCTGTGGTCCGACCTGCCCGAGATCGCCTTCCAGTCCAAGACCGCCGCAGCCATCATGGTGCTGCTGGCAGTCCTCTTCTCCCTGAATGCCGTTGCCATCTACCTGCGCCGGCGCTTCGAGCGCCGCTGGTAAAGGAGTGAACAAGATATGGATATGATGCCGCAAGCCGTCGTGACGCCGCCAAGCCCCCGCATCATGGCGGAGCGCCAGGTGCGCATCGAGGCCAGGGATGTGAACATCTTTTATGGCGAGAAGCACGCCATCAAGAATCTCTCCATCGCCATCCCCGACCGCGCGGTTTCCTCCTTCATCGGCCCGTCGGGCTGCGGCAAGTCCACCTTCCTGCGCGCCATCAACCGCATGAACGACACGATCCCCACCTGCCGCATGACGGGCGACATCACGCTCGACGGCAATAGCATCTACGACCGTGACCTCGATGTCGTGCAGCTGCGTGCGAAGATCGGCATGGTGTTCCAGAAGCCCAATCCGTTCCCCAAGTCGATCTACGAGAATGTCGCCTAT
The DNA here is from genome assembly GCA_026400595.1 of Alphaproteobacteria bacterium. Classification (GTDB taxonomy): domain Bacteria; phylum Pseudomonadota; class Alphaproteobacteria; order Rhizobiales; family Aestuariivirgaceae; genus Aestuariivirga. Next base: position 6,659 of record JAPLOT010000278.1, read on the forward strand.
GGCCCGCGCATCCACGGCATCTCGAACTCCAAGACCGAACTCGACGAGATCGTCGAGAAGAGCCTGAAGCGCGCCGGCCTGTGGGAAGAGGTCAAGGACCGGCTCAATCACCCTGGCACCGGCCTTTCCGGCGGGCAGCAGCAGCGGCTCTGCATTGCCAGCGCCATTGCCGTCAGCCCCGAGGTGATCCTGATGGACGAGCCCTGTTCGGCGCTCGATCCGATCGCCACCGCCCGCATCGAGGAACTGATCGACGAGCTGAAGCAGAACTACTGCATCGTCATCGTCACCCATTCCATGCAGCAGGCGGCCCGCGTCTCGCAGCTCACCGCCTTCTTCCATCTCGGCATCCTCGTCGAATTCGGCGACACCGACGAGATGTTCACCGCGCCGCAGGAAAAGCGCACCCAGGATTACATTACCGGCCGCTTCGGCTGAGTCACGGGAGACACAGATGTCCGACCATATCGTGAAATCCTATGACGAGGACCTCGCGGCCCTCAAGATGCTGCTGGCCCAGATGGGCGGCCTTGCCGAGCAGCAGCTCGACGATGCCATCGACGCGCTGTCGCGCCGCGACACCACGCTGGCCGACCGGGTCATCCAGAATGACGAACGCATCGACATGCTGGAACGCCAGATCGAGGAACGCGCGATCACGATGATCGCCAAGCGCCAGCCCATGGCGCGCGACCTGCGCGAAATCATGGTCGCCATCCGCGTTGCCTCCGACCTGGAGCGCATCGGCGACCTTGCCAAGAACACGGCCAAGCGGGCCCATGCCATTTCCGAGGCCCTGCCGCGCAAGCTGATGACCGGCGTCACCCGCATGGGCCGGCTCGCCCAGTCGGAGCTCAAGGACATTCTCGACGCCTATGCCCGCTCCGATGCCGAAAAGGCGCTCGAGGTCTGGCGCTCCGACGAAGAGCTGGATTCGCTCTACAACTCGATCTTCCGCGAACTCCTGACCTACATGATGGAGGATCCGCGCAACATCAGCCTGTGCACGCATCTTCTCTTCGGCGCCAAGAACATGGAGCGCATCGGCGATCACGCCACCAACATCGCGGAGAACATCTTCTATCAGGTCCATGGCAAGACGTTGATCGAAAGCCGCCCGAAGCGCGATACGACCAGTACCTTGTCAATGCATAATCCCAACGCAGACGACTGATCCCATGAGCGCATCGATCCTTGTTGTCGAGGATGAGGAACCCATCCAGATCCTTCTCAGCTACAATCTGGAATCCGAAGGCTATCGCGCCCGCCACACCGCACAGGGCGAAAACGTGCCCCGGATGATCAGCGAGGAGCGGCCGGATCTCATCCTGCTCGACTGGATGCTGCCCGGCATCAGCGGCATCGAGGTCTGCCGCATGCTGCGCACCAAGCCCGAAACCCGCGACATTCCGATCATCATGCTCACGGCGCGCAGCGAGGAGGCGGAACGCGTCCGCGGCCTTGCCACCGGCGCCGACGACTACATGGTCAAGCCCTTCTCGGTGCCGGAACTGCTGGCCCGCATCCGCACCATCCTGCGCCGCGTCAATCCCGATTCGGTTGCCGACCAGATCAAGGCCGGCGACATCACGCTCGACCGCCGCACCCGGCGGGTGATCCGCACCACGCGCGACATCAACCTCTCGCCCACCGAGTTTCGCCTGCTCGAACACCTGATGCAGAACCCGGGCAGGGTCTATTCGCGGGCCCAGCTGCTGGACACGGTCTGGGGCCATGACGTCTATGTCGACGAACGCACCGTCGACGTGCACGTCGGGCGATTGCGCAAGTCACTGAGCCGTGGCCGCGAGATGGATCCCATCCGCACCGTGCGCGGCATGGGCTACGCCTTCGACGAGCGTTTCGGCCGCCACTGAGGGCGGATCAGCCGAAGGAGACCTTCCGGTTGCGGCGGTCCTGCAGCGGCTGATAGGCCAGCCGTGCATGATACTCGCAATAGGGTGAGCCATCGCGCGGATTGTGGCCGCAGAAACAGAAGTCTTCCGCCCCCGGATCGCCGATCGGCCATTTGCAGGTCTTGTCGGTGAGGTGGAGGATGGTGATGCGGCCGCCCTTGGACAGGTCGACCAGGCGCACCGGCTGCGGTTCGGGCAGGGCCACCTGGCGCGGCTGTATGTCGGCCCGCATCATCGGTTTCAGCGCATTTCCGCCGGCGGTCGGCATGGACGGCATGCCATTGCCCCGGCCGGGCAGGCTCGGTTCCCGCTGCTTGCGGGGTGCCCGGGGTGCCGTCGACCGCGGCTGCTGGGCGCGGCCCGACAGATTGAGCCGGTGCACCTTGCCGATCACGGCATTGCGGGTCACGCCCATGCCCAGGCGGCCGGCGATCTGGCTGGCGCTCAGCCCTTCACTCCAGAGCTTCTTGAGAAGCTCCACACGTTCGTCGGTCCAGGACAATTTTGCCCCCCCATGGTTGTCGTCCAGATGTGCACTCACGGGAATCCCTCTTACGTCGCCGGGTCATGGACCCGGCGTTTCGCCCCATTTGATGACCAAGATTTGCTACATCTCGTAGCTCAGTGACGCGACACTACAATACGCGGTGACTCGACTTCAATCTTTAGCCCGGTCCTATTCGGTGTTTTCCCCAAGTAATCGCCGGAGCAACATGGTTAACGAAACCTTATCAGCGCGAAGAATCGAGGGTAAATGCGCTGTTTTGACTCACCTCATAACCTGCTGTCGGCGCGCCGCGTGAAGCCATGATTGACCCTTGGCGATCATGGACTTATATGTTTCCGTCATTGACGGGCGTCCGCCTCAGGCGCGGGCGCTCTTTTGCATTTGAGCCAAGGTCTGACGCCCATGATCCCGCCGGTCCTGCCCACCTATGCCAGAGCGCCCATTGCTTTCGAGCGGGGCGAGGGGACACGCGTCTATACGGCCGATGGCCAGGAGTATCTTGATTTCGGTGCCGGCGTGGCGGTCACCAGCTGCGGACACGCGCATCCGCACCTTGTCGAGGCGCTGACCGAACAGGCCCGGAAGATCTGGCACACGTCCAATCTCTACCAGATGCCGGGACAGGAGAAGCTGGCGCGCCGTCTCACCGAAGCGACCTTCGCCGATACAGTCTTCTTCACCAACTCGGGGGCCGAGGCGCTGGAGTGCGCCATCAAGATGGCGCGCAAGTATCATGCGCATCATGGTCATCCCGAGCACTTCCGGATCATCACCTTCGAGGGGGCCTTCCACGGCCGGACCCTGGCCACCATCGCCGCCGGCGGCCAGGCCAAGTACCTCGAAGGCTTCGGGCCGAAGGTCGAAGGCTTCGATCAGGTGCCCTTTGGCGACCATGACGCGCTGAAGTCCGCCATCGGGCCCGAGACCGCCGGGATTCTCATTGAACCGGTGCAGGGCGAGGGCGGCATCCGCCCGGTGCCGCCGCAATGCCTGCGCGGGTTGCGCGAGCTTTGCGACGAACATGGCATCCTGCTGATCTTCGACGAGGTACAATGCGGCATCGGCCGGACCGGCCGGCTTTTCGCCCATGAGTGGGCCGGCATCGCGCCGGATATCATGGCCATCGCCAAGGGGATCGGCGGCGGTTTCCCGCTGGGCGCCTGCCTGGCGACGGAGAGGGCTGCAGCCGGCATGACCGCCGGAACCCATGGTTCGACCTTCGGCGGCAATCCGCTGGCCACCGCGGTCGGCAATGCCGTGCTGGACGTGGTGCTGGAAGAGGGCTTCCTCGACAATGTCCTGCAGCGCGCTCTCAGCCTCAAGCAGAAACTGGCCCAGCTCAAGGACGCCCATCCCACTGTCATCGAGGATATCCGCGGCAGCGGGCTGATGATGGGGATCAAGTGTAGGGTACCGAACACGGTGTTTCAGGCCGCTGCACTGGACCAGCACCTCCTGACCATCGTGGCGGGCGACAATGTGGTGCGCCTCCTGCCGCCCCTGGTGGTGAGCGAAGCCGATGTCGCCGATGCCGTCGCGCGGCTCGACCGCGCCTGCCGCGCACTCGAAGCCAGGGCCGCCTGAGGGGTTTTCCGATCATGACGGCTGCACCACGGCATTTTCTCGATATCTGCGACTTCGATTCCGCCACGCTGAACGGCATCATCGCCCGGGCCCGGGCCATGAAGAATGCCCGCAGGGACTGGCCCAAGGGCCGGCGGGAACCGGGCGAGCCCTTGAGGGGCCGCATGCTGGCGCTGATCTTCAGCCGGCCCTCGACCCGCACGCGGGTGTCCTTCGAAGTCGGCATGCGCCAGCTGGGCGGCGAGACGCTGGTGCTGTCGTCGAACGACATGCAGCTGGGGCGCGGCGAAACCATCGCCGATACCGCAAGGGTTCTGTCGCGCTATTGCGATGCCATCATGATCCGGGCCGCCCATCACGCCAACCTCACGGAATTGGCGGCCGCCGCCACGGTGCCGGTGATCAACGGGCTGACCGATCTGACCCATCCCTGTCAGGTGATGGCGGATGTCATGACGCTCGAGGAGCATGAAGGGCCGCTCAAGGACCAGACGGTGGCCTGGGTGGGCGACGGCAACAACGTGACCGCCTCTTGGATCCATGCCGTGGGCCGCCTGGGCGGCAGGCTCCGCATTGGCTGCCCCAGCGAATTCCGGCCATCGCCGGAGGTGCTGGCCTGGGCCGGCGAGGTCGGAGCCGACGTGATGGTGACGGAGTCGCCCGAGGAAGCCGTGTCCGGCGCCGGCTGCGTCATCACCGACGCCTGGGTGTCCATGCACGATACCGATGGCGAGCGCCGCCACAATCTCCTCAAGCCCTACCAGGTGAACCGCCGGCTCATGTCCGCTGCCGCCCGCGACGCCAGGTTCATGCATTGCCTCCCGGCGCACCGCGGCGAGGAAGTGACCGACGAGGTCATGGATGGACCCGCCTCGCTGATCCTCGACGAAGCGGAGAACCGCCTGCACATCCAGAAGAGCATTTTGCTCCACTGCCTGAACGCCGATGGCCGATGATCTCGTCCTGCCCTTCGAGGTGAAGCCGCTGGGCATCCGCGGGCGGGTCGTGCGCCTCGGTCCCGTGGTGAACGATATCCTGCACCGTCACGACTATCCGGCGCCGGTCTCTGCGCTCCTCGCCGAGGCCGTGGCGCTGACCGCCAATCTGGGCGCCAGCCTGAAGTTCGCGGGCAAGTTCATCCTGCAGACCCGCACCGACGGTCCCGTCGACATGGTGGTGGCCGATTATCTGGCCCCCGGCAAGCTGCGCGGCTATGCCCGTTTCGACCGCGCCAGGGTCGCGGCCCTCGCCCAGCCCCGGCAGGCCGACCTGCTCGGCAAGGGCTATCTCGCCATGACCGTGGACCAGGGCGCCGACATGGAACGTTACCAGGGCATCGTGCCTCTCGATGGCGGCGACCTGACAGGCGCGGCGCAGACCTACTTCGCCCAGTCCGAGCAGATTCCGACCAGCCTGCGGCTGGCTGCCGGGCCCCTGCTGGCCCGCGGCCAGGCCGCCGAAGCCTGGCGGGCGGGCGCCATCATGGTCCAGCATCTGCCGCGGGAGGGCGGCTCCAGCCCGCTTCCGGTCACGTCGGGCGACGCTCCCGATGGTGCGGATGATCAGCCCGCGGAGCACGACGGCTGGGTCAAGGCGAGACTGCTGCTGCAGACGGCCGAGGCCCATGAAATGCTTGATCCGCAACTTACGGCAGAAGACTTGCTCTACCGCCTCTACCATGAGGATGGCGTGACGGTTTACCCTGCCACCACCCTGGAGCGGCATTGCACCTGCTCGGAAGCCGGGGTGGCGGAAATGCTGCGCCGGTTCCCCCCGGAAGACCGCGCCGACATGGTGGAAAACGGCATGATCACGGTCACCTGCGAATTCTGCTCGACCGCCTACCGCTTCGCCCCGGACGCCCTGGCCACGTCGTGATCCTGTCAAACACGTGTCGCAGATTTAACATGACACGTCCGAACCGTGAGTTCTATTCACCTCTGTCGTGCTAGAGTGATGTTGACGGAGCCTGATGTCCATGACAGTTTTTCTGCAGGCACGGGCCAAACCGTCCACAAGAACAAGAACGACCATGGGGAGAAGGCGGCTTGCCGGAGCCTGCGAAGTCCGGCCGGAGAGATCGGTCCCGCGATCGCATTGTTCTCGATTTTCCCAGAACACCAGTTTTGCGCTCATCAAGGAGAGAAACGCATGTCCGAATTCGAAATGAAACTGAAGGCGGCCCAGAAGGCAGTCGGTCTCGGCAAGCTGTCGCGCCGCGACTTCATGTCCTTTGCCATCGCCTCGGGCTTCACGATCGCCGCGGCGAACCAGATGTTCGTCACGGCCGCCCGCGCGGAAGCCAAGAAGGGCGGTAACTTCAAGGCCGCCGTCGGCCACGGGTCGACCACTGACTCGCTCGATCCCGCCACCTGGGCCAACGGCTTCACCTTCGGTTTCGGCAAGTCGCTGTTCTCCGCGCCGCTGGTGCAGGTCAACGTCAAGAACGAAGCCGCCCCGCATGTGGCCGAAAGCTTCGAGCCGGCCGACGGTGCCAACAAGTGGGTCTTCAAGATCCGCAAGGGCATCACCTTCCATGACGGCCGGACGCTGACGGCCGACGACGTGGTTGCCACCATCAACTACCACATCGGTCCGGATTCCAAGTCGCCGGCCAAGTCGGTCCTGTCCTCCATCACCGGCGTCAAGGCCGATGGTCCCGACACGGTGATCTTCGAGCTGAGCGGCGGCAATGCCGACTTCCCCTTCCTCCTGTCGGACTACCATCTCGGCATGTATCCGTCGAAGGACGGCAAGATCGAGTGGGAAAAGGGCATCGGTGCCGGTCCCTTCGTGATGAAGTCCTTCGAGCCCGGCGTGCGCTTTGCCGCCGAGCGCAACCCGAACTACTTCGGAACCGCGTGGTTCGACAGCGTCGAGCTGCTCTCGATGGTGGACACCGCCGCCCGCACCAACGCCTCTCTCTCGGGCGAAGTGCACTTCAGCGACCGTGCCGATCTCAAGACCATCG
>JAPLOT010000146.1 GCA_026400595.1 Alphaproteobacteria bacterium
GCCGGGGCCGTGACGAGGATGATCCGGAGAGGGGTCCGGAAAAGGAGTGGTTTCGCATGATGTCGCGTAGGGCAAGCTTCAAGTTGGCGGCCGCCGCCTGCTGTTTCCTGGCACTGGCCGCCTGTTCGAAGAAGAATACGCCGAACCTCGAAGGCGGAGCCGGCGGGGCCTATCCGCCGGGCTCCGAGGGCGAATTCACCACCGTTGTGGGCGACCGCATATTCTTCTCGGAAGACCAGTCGACGCTTTCATCGGAAGCCCAGGAAACGCTCCGCCGCCAGGCCGACTGGCTGAAGAAATACCGCAACGTCACGGTCCAGGTCGAAGGCCATGCCGACGAGCGCGGCACCCGCGAATACAACATCTCGCTGTCGGCCCGCCGCGCTACCGCGGCGCGGGAATTCCTGATCGCGCAGGGCGTCACCGGAAGCCGCATCTCCTCCATCGCCTATGGCAAGGAACGTCCCGTCGCGCTCTGCGACGCCGAGCAATGCTGGTCGCAGAACCGCCGTGCCGTCACCGTCATCACCGGTGGTGCGAAATAGCAACAGGCCTCGGCCATTGATGCGGGCGGCGGCGCTCAGCCTCAATTTCACCGCGATTGGGTTCCAGTCGGAAGTCATGCGAGACGGCCTGCGCAAGGCCCCGGGCTTATGGTGTCTGACATGAAGAAGTTTCTGAGATCGGCAGCTGCAGTGGCCCTTCTGGGCATCGGATTGATCACGCCGGCCTTGGCCCAATCGGCCTCCGAAATGGCGGTACGGATGCAGCAGCTCGAAGAGCAGGTCCGCATGCTGATGGGCCAGGTCGAGGAACTGAACTACGAGGTCAAGCAGTTGCGCGCGGAGGCGGGCAGCAGCAAGCAGGGCGCGGCCCAGCCGATGCAGGCGCCGGCCCAGCCGAAACAGGTTGCGGAGGCGCCGGCCGAAGGCGTGGCGGTCGAAACGCTGCCGCCGGTTGCCGGTGTGCAGCCGCTGGAAGCCCCCGATTCGCTCAACAACACCGAAGCCCTGATTGTCCAGCCGGATTCCGGCGCGGCCCCCGGGCCGACCATTCTGGGTGGCATCGACAATTCCGCGGCCAAGGCGAAGGACGGCGGCTTCGAAGGCGTGGTGCTGGTCCCGCCCTCGCAGCAGGAGCCGGGCGATGATGCCTTCGTCACCCAGGGCCTGAACCAGGGCGCTGGCGAGACAGCGCAGGATTCGATCGAGACCGTGGCGCTTGCGCCCGAGTCGCCCGAAGCCATCTACGAGAAGGCCAATGAAAGCCTATTGCGCCGGCAGTTCGCCGAGGCCGAGGCCGGGTTCGGCAGCTTCATGGCCAAGTACCCGGATCACAGCCTCGCCGGCAGTGCCCAGTATTGGTTGGGCGAGACCTTTTATGCCCAGAGCGATTTCAAGCGCGCCGCCCAGGCTTTCCTGCGCGGCTACAAGACCTATCCGAAGAGCCGCCGCGCCGCCGACAGCCTGCTGAAGCTCGGCATTTCGCTGAACCGCCTTGGCCAGACCGAGCAGGCCTGTGCCGCCTATCTGGCCGTCTCCGCGGAATATCCCAAGGCGGTCGAGGCCCGCAAGCGCGCCCAGGCCGAAGCCAAGCGTGCCAATTGCCAGGCCTGATGCGGGCCTGCTGACCGCGTCTGTCGCGGGACACTCCCATGTTGCGCTGGCCGTCTCCGGCGGATCCGATTCGATGGCCATGCTGCGGCTTGCCGCGCAAGCGGCGGCCTGCCGGCTGACGGTTCTGACGGTCGATCACGGGCTCAGGCCCGGCTCTGCCGCCGAAGCCCGGCAGGTGGGCCAGTGGTGCCGCGGCCTCGGCCTTGCCCACCAGACGCTGAACTGGGCCGGCGCCAGCCCCGGCAGCGGCGTCCAGGCCCGTGCCCGCAAGGCCCGCTACGATCTCATGGGGGACTGGTGCAACGCCAATGCGGCAAGCGCGCTGCTCACCGCCCATACCCGCGACGATCAGGCCGAAACCGTACTGATGCGCCTGCTGCGCACCGACAGCTTCGACAGTCTCGCCGGCATTCCGCAATTCGGCCAGTGGCACGGGCTGCCGCTCATCCGCCCGCTGCTGTCCTGCCGGCGCGCCGATCTGCGCGTCTACCTCGCCGCGCTCGGCCAGGACTGGATCGAGGACCCGAGCAACGACGACACCCGCTTCGAACGCGTCAGGCTGCGCCGGCTCATGCCCGCGCTGGAGGAGACCGGTCTGACCGTCGAACGCCTGGTGGCCCTTGCCGAGTCCTGCCGGGACGTCGGCGATGCCAT
>JAPLOT010000533.1 GCA_026400595.1 Alphaproteobacteria bacterium
GCGCTGAATGGCGCAATGTGGGCCGCCATCCCTCCATTGATGAAATCTCTTGATGAGCACGCTGATGTGAGGGCGATCGTGCTTCGCGGCCAGGGCCGCGAGGCCTTCGCCGCCGGGGCCGACATTTCGGAGTTCGGCGAAGCCCGGAACGACGCGGCGGCCGCTGCGGCCTATGAAGCCCTGAACGGTGCGGCCTTTGCCGCGATCCGCGGCGCGCAGCGGCCGGTGGTCGCCATGATCCAGGGATTCTGCATCGGCGGCGGACTGGCCATCGCCCTGGCCTGCGACCTGCGGGTGGCTGATGCCTCCGCGCTTTTCGCGCTGCCGCCTTCGCGCCTGGGCCTCGCCTATCCGCTGGATGGCTTGCGCGACCTGGTGGCCACAGTCGGTGCCCCCATGGCCAAGGAGATGCTGTTTACCGCCCGCCGCCTGAAAGGGGAGGAGGCTCTGGCGACAGGTCTGATCAACCGCCTCGCAGCGGATGCCGAGTCCGAGACGCGCAGGCTCTGTGGCGAGATCGTCGGCGGTGCGCCCTTGTCGATCCTTCACGCCAAGCGCGCCATCGACCTGATCGCCACACGGCCCGGGCATGAGTCTCCTGCCGAGGTCGCCGCACGGGCTGTCGCCTGCTTCAACAGCGCCGACTTTTCCGAGGGACGTCGGGCTTTCGCAGAAAAGCGGACTCCGGTATTCGAGGGCCGCTGACGGTTCAGCCCGAAAGGAACGCCAGCACGGCATCCTTGTAGCCGCGATCACCGACGGCATTCATGTGATTGCGGTTCGGCAGCACGACACCCCTGGCGCCTGGAATGGCCGCAACCAGGGTATCGACGTCACCCGCCACGTCATCCTTGTCTCCCGCCACAACGAGGATGGGCACGGTGATGCCACGCAGTTCGTGCAGCGTGATCTTCTCGCGCGACGACCTGATGCAGGCGGCAAGTGCCTTGAGATCGCTGCGGGTCTGTTCCGCAAAGATGCGGAAGCTGCGCGCGCCGGGATCGGTCACCTCGTCACGGGATGCGGCTTCCAGCGCCCGGGCGATCGCCTCGCCACCGCCCACGCCGGTGATCATCCGCGACGCAAGACCCGCGAACACGGCACGCCGCACGCGCTCGGGATGGCTGATTGTCAGGAAGGCCGCCACCCGCGCACCCATCGAATACCCCATGACATCGGCCTGGACGATTCCAAGATGATCGAGAAGCCGCCGTGCATCCTCGGCCATCTCGGTCGCTGGATAGAGATGGGATTCGTAGAGTTTCTGGCTGGCCCCGTGGCCGCGATTGTCAATGGTAATCACCTGACGGCCGGCTTCGGTCAGGGTCTTGACCCATCCCGTATCCCACCAGTTCACCCGGCCGGTGGAAGCAAAGCCGTGGATCAGAAGGATGGGCGGTCCCTCGCCCGCGGTTTCGTAGGCGATCTCGACGCCGTTGGAATTGAATTTGTGCATCACCGCGAACATATGCTAATCGCCCCGCGAGACAAGATCGTCGAGGGTCAACATGGCATCGGGCGCGACACCGCACTTCCAGAACGAGATGGGACTGGCCTCTATCGAGATCGGCGCCAGGAAGTTCATGTGCATCGGGGCCAAGCCGCCTTTCGACCATCCGCATGTCTTCATCGACATGGGAACGGCGGACGAGATCGTCTGTCCCTATTGCTCGACGCTCTATCGCTTCAACGCCCGCCTGCGGCCGGATCAGTCAACGCCTGAGCAGGCTGCCTGGAACGACGCTGCCTGACACCTGCACAATTCGCGACTACCGGGACGCGGACCTTGCGGCCGTCCTCGCGATCATTCGCGATCTGCAGCGTCACGAACGCCAGTTCGACGAGCGGGTGAAGCCGCCCCAGGAGATCGGCGACTGGTATATCCGGGAACTTCTGGCATCTGCTGAGAAACACAAGGGCAGGCTGCTCCTCGCGGAGGTGGATGGCGTGGTCGCCGGCTATGCCTGCCTGCTCGTCGAGGTCTCATCGGCCGATCAGCGCGAGGAGATCCTTTACACTTACAGTCAGGTCTCCGATCTGGCCGTCCTGAGCACCCATCGCGAGCACGGAGTGGGCCGGGCTCTCATCGCGGCATGCGAAGGGATCGCGCGCACGGACGGGCAGAGATGGATTCGACTCGGCGTGCTTGCCGCGAACCAGGACGCACGCCGCTTCTATGCGCGGTCAGGCTTCTCGAAGATGGGGCTGACCCTCGAGAAGGCTCTTTCGTGACAGCTTCGCTCTCGATTGCTCAGGCCCGGCGCATCGCGCTTGCTGCGCAAGGATTCACGTTCCAGGATCGCAACCGCCGCAACGGCTGGTCGCGAATTGACCGAACCGTCCGCCAGTTGAACCTGTTGCAGATCGACAGCGTGAATGTCCTGGTGCGGTCGCATTACCTCCCGCTGTTCTCACGGCTTGGCAGCTATGAGCACGCGACGCTCGATGATCGCGCCTTCGGCAAGAAGAGGCGCGCCCTGTTCGAATGCTGGGCCCATGAAGCCAGCCTGCTGCCGCTCGACCTGCATCCTCTCATGCGCTGGCGCATGCAGCGGGCCTGCGACGGTCGCGGCACCTACGCGTCGATGAACCGGTTCGCCGTCGAGGACCGCGCGTTCCTGAAGGCCACCCTCGACTTCGTCACGCGCAATGGCCCGACGGTGGCGAGCGAGGTTCCCGACGGCGGCAAGAGCGGCGGTGGCTGGTGGGGCTGGTCGCGCGGCAAGATGGCGCTGGAGGCGCTCTTCGACCAGGGACTGGTCACGACGGCAGCGCGCGATGGATTTGAACGCGTCTACGACATCCCCGAACGGGTGATCCCATCGGAAATCCTCACCCGCGATACACCGCGGGAATCCGATGCGATCCGCAACCTTCTGGACCTGTCTGCTCGCGCTCATGGCATCGGCACCGAATTCGACTTGCGCGACTATTTCCGCCTGCCTGTTGCCGAGACAAAGACAGCGCTTATGGAGCTTGTCGAGGACGGAACGCTCTTGCCAGTCAGCGTCGAAGGCTGGAAGCACGCGGCCTATCTGCACCGCGAGGCCCGCATGCCGCGCAAGGCCGGCGGTACCGCCCTGCTCTCGCCCTTCGACCCCGTCGTATGGGAGCGAGCAAGGGCCGAGCGCCTTTTCGACTTTCACTACCGCATCGAAATCTACACGCCCGCTGAGAAACGGAAGTACGGATACTATGTCCTCCCCTTCCTGATGGGCGACCGCATCGTTGGCCGAGTCTGCCTCAAGGCCGACCGGCAGGACGGCGTTCTGCGCGCCAATGCCAGTCATTACGAACCGCATGCCGACCCCAAGTCCACGGCCGAAGCCATGGCCGGGGAGCTCAGGCTGATGGCCGACTGGCTGGGCCTGGCGGCCGTCAGCGCCGGGCCGAAGGGCAATCTTGCGCGCCACCTTCGGGCCGTCCTGTGATCGACATCGAGACCCCTCGCCTCACCCTCCGCCTGGTACCGCTTGCCGGCTTGGTGGCAACGGTGGGAAGGGACATGCCGGCCTGCCGCCGGATGATCGGAACGCAGCTGACCGAAGACTGGTTCGAGGACTCCTGGGTGGCGGATCTCCGGCTCAAGCAGTGGAAGGTCGACCCTGGCTATGCACCGTGGTCGATCCGCGCCATCTGCCTGCGCAGCAGCGGCACGGTGATCGGCCACATGAATGCTCACGCCTCACCGGAACTCCACACGCAGGATGGCGAGAGCGGCTCTTTGGTGGAGATCGGCTACACGATCTTCGCGCCATGGCGGCGTCAGGGCTATGCCTATGAGATGGTGCGCGGCTACGGCCAGTTTGCGTCCGCCAGAGGCCTGCGCTGGCTACGGCTGTCGATCGCGCCCGGCAACGAGGCATCGCTCGCACTCGCACGGAAACTCGGTGTACGGATGATCGGCTCCCAGATCGACGAGATCGACGGGCCCGAGGACATCTACCTGCTTGATCTCTAGATGATCCCTTCCGCCTTGAGTTCCGACGTGGCCTTCTCGATCGAGTGTCGCAGGGCATCGACGATGAAGTCGACATCCTTGACCGTCATGGTCAGCGGCGGCGACAGAACGTCGAGGTGGCCGATGGGGCGGACGAGCAGACCCTGGGCCTCGCAGTCGGCGGAGATGCGGCGGGAAATGTTGACGGAGTCCGGCAGTTTCTCGCGAGTCTTCTTGTCCCGCACATATTCCACGCACATCATCAGGCGGTGGCCGCGGACGTCGCCCACGATGGGCAGGTCGCTGAGCGTCGCAAGCCGCTTCTCCAGATAGTCGCCGACACGCGCGGCGTTGCCGCAAAGATCCTCGCGCTCGATGATCTCGATGTTGCGCAATCCGACGGCGCAGGCCACCGGATGGCCCGAGTAGGTATAGCCGTGGGTAAACCAGACATCGGGATCGGGCGCCGAGATCACGTCATGAATCTGATCCGTGTACAGAACGGCCGACAGTGGAATGTAGCCGGAGGTCAGGCCCTTGGCGCAAAGGATCATGTCAGGCTGGATGCCGAACACGTCCTTCGAGGCGAACATGTGTCCCAGCCGGCCGAAGGCAGTGACGATCTCGTCGGCGATGAACAGGATCCCATGCCTGGTGCAGAGTTCGCGCATGCGCGGCAGGTAGTTGGGGGGCGGCATGGTGACGCCGCCAGACGCCTGTGCCGGTTCGGCGATGAAGCAGGCAATGTTCTCGGGCCCCAGTTCTGCGATCTTGTCGGCGAATTCCTGGACCAGGAAGTCGCTGAAGGCCCCGAGGCTCATGCCCTCCGGGCGGCGGTAGGGATAGGGCGCAGACAGATGATGCACGAGATCGGGAACGTACTTGAAATGCTCCGACTGGTCCCCATCGCGGCGACCGACCGTCATGCCGAGGAAGGTGGAGCCGTGATAGGAGTTCTGTCGCGAGATGACATAGCGGCGCGACGGCTGGCCCAGCCGTGACTGATAGAAATGGGCGAGGCGGATGGCGGTATCGACCGCGCAGGAGCCTGACGTGGCATAGGCGACGTGGTTGAGCGAGCCCGGCGCCAGGCTGGCCAGTTTCGCGGCCAGCTGGGCCGCCGGCCCGTTCGTAACGTCGACGAAGGTGGTGGTGTAGCAAAGCTGCAGGGCCTGCTCGGCCATGACCTCGGCAAGCTCCTTGCGGCCATAGCCGGCATTCACGCACCACATGCCGCCGATGCCGTCGAAATAGCGCTTGCCGCTGGCGTCGGTGACGAAGCACCCGTCACCTTCGACCAGGACCAGAGACCCTTCGCGCTTGAAGCTGTCGAAATGAGTATAGGGATGAAGGACGTGGTCGTGATCCTTCTGCCACAGATCCTGGGCGTCAAAACGGTTGCTGGCATGCTTCAGCATCATGACCTCCAAACAAACTGAATGTGCGTTCAATATATCGGGACATTACTCCAGGGCGTGGACACTGGCTAGTCCGGCACCTGCCCTTCCAAATCCGGAGGCGATCTTCCAGACTGGCCCCATGGGACTCATGTCACCGCCCGGACTGCCGCTCTTCTGGCAGGACCCCGCGCCCGAACAGGCGGGCCTGCAGCCGGATGTCGCCGCGCAGGTGGCCTCCGCAGTGGCGCGCGGCGAGTTCCCGGGCCTTCACGCCCTCCTCATCCTGCGGCATGGCCGGCCGGCAGCCGAATGCTATTTCGAGGGCCGCGACGCCGTCTGGGGAAAGGACCTCGGCACTGTCCAACATGGCGCCGGAAAGCTGCACGACCTCCGCTCGGTGACGAAAAGCATGGTCGGCCTGCTCTACGGCATCGCCCGGTCGGACGGCATCGTTCCGCCCAGCAGCGCGCGTTTGATGGGAATTTATCCGCAGTTCGATGATGGTGATCCGCGACGCCGCCGCATCACGATCGGTCATGTTCTGTCCATGCGCCTGGGCCTCGCCTGGAATGAGGGCACGGATTACGACAGCCCCGCGAACAGCGAAATCCAGATGGAAGCGGCGCCCGACCGCATCCGCTATGTCCTGACCCGGCCCATGGCGGAGACACCGGGAAGCCGGTGGGTCTATTGCGGCGGCGCCACGGCCCTGCTGGCCGACCTCATTGCACGCGGCAGCGGCCTTGACCTGGAAGCCTACGCGCGCACAAAGCTCTTTGTGCCCCTGGGCATTCACGAACTTGAATGGGTTCGGGGTACGGATGGCACACCGGTGGGATCCTCCGGCCTCCGCCTGCTGCCGCGCGATCTTGCCCGCATCGGCCAGATGGTCCTGGACGGCGGCCGCGCCAGTGGCCGCAGCGTGGTGCCGCCTGGCTGGCTGGCAACATCCTTCAGGCCCCGGGGACATGTGGAGAGCGGCCTGCGCTATGGCTATCACTGGTGGATCGGTTCCCTCGCCGCCAGCGGCAAGGCCTGGGCCGCGGCCTATGGCAATGGCGGACAGAGGTTGATCATCATCCCAAGCCTGAAGATGGTGGTGGTGATTCTGGCCGGCAACTACAATGCGCCGGACCAGTGGAAGATGCCGCTGCGCCTGATGACCCGCATCGTGATTCCGTCGGTCATCCGCTAACCGAGATACGCTCGCCGCCGCTCGACGAACCGCTCCACCGCTTCAACCAAGCGGTCGCAGTCAGCATCCGTGACCATCAGCGATAGCGCCACGAAGCCGCGCTCCGCCATGTAGAAGCCGCTCTCCAGAAGATCCAGAAACAGAAGTCGTTTCAATCGGATATCGGCATGCTCTGTCGCTTGGGGTGAAGTGATTTCGCCGCCCAGCGGATGAATGGTCATCATCGAACCGATGCCCTTGGCCTGCATCCGCACCTGATAGCGCATGAAAAGGTCATTGAGGCGATCACGCAGCCGGTCGCCGCGGGCGTTGAGAGCGATACAGGCCTCCGGCGTGAAGATTTCCGTCATGGCCGCATGACCCGCCGTCATCGTCAGCGTGTTGTTGTTGAAGGTGCCGGCATGCGGAAGCGGATTGGGACCCGTCGGATCGAAAAGCGCCATGATCTCCCGCGTGCCGCCAAAGGCGCCGAAGCTCATGCCCCCGCCAACATATTTGCCAAGCGTCTTGAGGTCCGGCTCGATGCCGAAGCGTGCCGACAACCCGCCCGGATGCAGCCGCGAGGTCATCACTTCGTCGAAGATCAGCACGATGCCGCGCGCCCGAGTCTCTTCCCGCAGCATCGAGAGGAAGCCCGCCTCGGCCGGAATGCAGCCGCCGCCGCCCAGCATGGGCTCGAGAATCACCGCGGCCAGATCGTCCGTATGCTGAGCGATCAGCGCGCGGGTGGCTTCGATGTCGTTGTACCTGCCGAGCACGCAATCGAAGGGGGCGTTCACCGGCGAGGCGCCGTGGCTGAAGTAGAGAGTGCCGCCATGATAGCCGCCTTCCATCGGCATGATCCTGCGGCGGCCCGTGAAGCAGCGCGCGGCCGAGAGCGCCATCATGTTGGCTTCGGTCCCCGAATTGGTGAATCGCACGAGATCCAGGTTGAACCGCGCGGTGACGGTCTCCGCGAAGGCCACCTCGCGGGCGTGGCTGGCGCCGAGATTGACACCCGTCTCCAGCGCTTCCGAGATGGCTGCCTTGATGCGCGGATGCGAATGCCCATAGATGCCGGCCGAGTACTCGCCCAGCAGATCGACATAGTCATGTCCGTCCATATCGGTGATCCGGGCCCCTTCGGCCCTGGCCACACGGACCGGGAAGGGCGCGGTGAAGAGGACGGTGCGCGTGTTGCCACCCGGCATGACCCTGGCGGCGCGATCCTGCATCGCCTGCGCCTTTGGATGAGCGGCAACATAACCGGAAACGGCCTCGGCCAGGACGTCGTCCAGCCTGTCGGCCCCGTGCCTGTCCATCATCCCTTTTGTCCCCCGATGGGCGGGGTGAACTGCAGGCCCATGTCCCAGGGCAGATAGATCCAGGTGTCCTGGCTGACCTCGGTCACGAAGGTATCCACCAGCGGACGGCCGGCAGGCTTGGCATAGACCGTTGCGAAATGGGCCTTGGGCAGCATCTCCCGCACTACCTTGGCGGTGGCCCCCGTATCGACCAGGTCGTCCACGATCAGAACACCCTCTCCGCCCTTGGCCCTGGCCACGGCAGCGCCGATTTCCTTCAGCACCTGAATCTCGCCCTGCTTCTCGTAGTCGTAGGAGGCGACGCAGACCGTTTCGATGACCCGGATGCCAAGCTCTCGCGCCACCACCGCTGCCGGCACCAAGCCGCCCCGGGTGACCGCCACGATGGCCTGAAACGGTCCGGCACCATTCAGCCGCCAGGCCAGGGCCCGGGCGTCACGGTGAAACTGATCCCAGGACACCGGGAAACTCTTCTGCCATTTCTCGTCCATGCCCGCGCCTCTCCGCCTCGAACCCCGGCAAATCTTATGCCTTGGCGGCCAGATCGGCGCAATCCGGCATTAACCATCAACCCTGTATTCACGATTTGAGGTGACACTTGGCCACCATTGGCCCTAGCCCACGGGAGTTATCCGGAATGGCTGCAGCGACAGGAATGATCGCCGAACTGGCGCGGGCCTTCGACATGGCCAACGTCGAGATGTTCGCCATCCTGCTGCCCGAAGCGCGGGTTGCGGCCGTGACCAATGCCGTGCTGCGCAAGTGGAATTGTGCCCGCGAGGAGCTCCTCGGCCGTCAGCTCGTCAAGTTCGGCACCGGGTCCCTCTCTGCCCGCAACGTGACCGAGAACGGACCGGACGGCACCGTCAACAAGGTCGAGGTTTCCTACATTCCGCCACTCGGAACGTCGCGGTCGATCAGCTTTTCTCCCCAGACCTGGGAAGACCAGGGACAGAAGTTCATGCTGCTCATCGGCCGGCACGCCAGCCTGGAGCAGGCCGAAACCGCCATCCAGAACGAACGTCGCCTCAGCCTCGCGCTGCGTTCGGGCGGCTATGCCGCCTGGGACCATGACTATCGTTCGGGCGTAACCTACAACTCTCCCGAAATGTACGATCTGCTCGGCTTCGACCGCGACAGCCAGGAACTCAACTTCAACAGCTTCAACGACTTCGTCCACCCGGATGACCAGGACAAGACTCTGGATGGGCAGATCAAGATGTCGCCCTTCGGCTCCGATATGTTCCAGACCCGCTACCGCGTGAAAAACCGTGCCGGCCAGTATGTCTGGGTCGAGTCGATCGCCGGTGTCATCCGCAATCCCATTGACGGCATGCCGATGAAATGCGTGGGCCTTTCGCGCAACATCAGCGATCAGATGGCGGCGCTGGAAAAGATGCAGGCCTCAGAGCGCGTGCTCAAGCGCTCGCAGCGCGCCGCGCGTCTGGGCAGTTTCACAGTGAGCGTGGAAACCGGCATCTCGCGGCTCTCGTCCGAGATGATCGCCCTGATCGGCATGGCCGACGCAATCGTTCAACCGAACCTCGCCGTGTTCGAGAAGATGATCGAGCCATCGGACCGCGAGAAGTTCCGCGAGGCGATCGCCCGCGCGAAGGAGGGCGAGGACAGCCCGGCCTTCGAGATCGCCTACAAGACGCTGGTCGAGGGCGAACTCAACTACTTCGAGGTCAAGATCGAAGCCGACCGCAATTCGCTGGGCCAGATCGAGCAGGTCTTCGGAACCTGCCAGAGCATTACCGAACGCAAGACGCTGGAGCGCAAGTTCCTCCAGGCCCAGAAGATGGAAGCCGTCGGCCAGCTGACCGGCGGCGTCGCCCATGACTTCAACAACCTCCTC